>NZ_JBFAMX010000428.1:0-8975 GCF_040659615.1 Nonomuraea sp. NPDC049784 | reverse complement strand
GTGGTCCGCGCGGCCCGCGCCGCCGGTCTGACCCTGGACACGGCCAAGGAGGTCTTCGCCGCGGCCGCTTCCGGCGACGCCGTGGCCCGCTCGGTGGTGGAGGCCGAGGGCCGCCGCATCGGGGGATTGCTGGTGGCGGTCGCGGCGGTGCTGGACCCCGAGGTGATCGTGCTCAGCGGCGGCGTGGGGCGCAACCTGGACCTCCTGGGCGAGGCCATCGAGACGCGGATCGCGGAGCTCGGGCCGCTGCGGCCCGCGGTGGTGGCCAGCACGCTGGGGGACAGCGGCGTCCTGCTGGGCGCGGTCGCCCACGCCCGGACCCGCGCCTGGGACCTCATCTTCGACGCCCGCCTGCCCTGACCTCGGCCCTGGCGCGGCGCGTCTTCCGGTGTCCCCCGGCGTGCGGGAGCGCCTCCTACAAGGTGGCCTTGAGCATGGCGGGCGCGGGGGCGCTGCGCTGCTCTTTGAGCTTGGCCCAGAGCCGCACGCCCTTGGGGTCGGGGCGGACGGCACCCACGAAGGAGTCCCTGCGCCAGCTGGACAGGCGCTCCTCCTTGACCACGTCACCCGTGTGCGGCGCGTGGACCATGTAGCCGGGCCGGGAGATCATCCCTACGTGCCCGAGGCCTTCGAAGAAGACCAGATCGCCGGGTTTGAGGTCCTTCCAGGCGATCTTCCTGCCGAATGCGTTGTACTGGTCCGCGGCGACGCGGGGCAGCTCGATCCCCGCGTGCTCGTACGCCCTGAGCATGAGCCCGGAGCAGTCGTACCCGCTCTTGCTGGCGCCGCCCCACACGTACGGTATGCCGCGCTGTTTCATGGCGAACTTGAGGGCGATCTTCCAGGCGGGTTTGGGAGCCTGTTGCGCCCGGATCTGTTTGACCTGGGCGGCGGTCAGAGTGGTGGGGTCGGTCGGAGTGGTGGAGCCGTCGTTGGTCGCGGCCTGGGCTGGGGTGGCCAAGATGAGCCCGGCGGCGCCCGCCGCCAGGGCTATGGCAATGCGAGACAGGGGTCTGTCCTTCCATGCGGCCGGCCGGGTTAGCTGACGGGCTCGGGCCTGGAAGTAGCCCTACGGCATGGGGGTGCCGATTCGCCCCAGGGGGAAAGTGGGTCCCCGGCTCCACGCAACCGCTGCGTGGATTAGGCTCGTCGGACTCTAACGAAACGGTCAAAGAACCGCAATAAGGACAAAGTGGACGTCCGAAACTTGAGATGAAGTGTTCGTCAGTCGAGACGACGCGGTAAGGTACGGCCCATGGAGTCGCGTAACATCCGTCTGGCAGTCATCCCCGGCGATGGCATCGGCACCGAGGTCGTGACCGAGGGCCTCAAGGTCCTGGAGGCCGTGGGCACGAAGATCGAGCCCACTCACTATGACCTTGGCGCCGCCCGCTATCACCGCACCGGCGAGACCCTGCCCGACGCGGTGATGGAGGAGCTGCGCGGCTACGACGCGATCCTACTCGGCGCCGTGGGCGACCCCAGCGTCCCGCCGGGCATCCTCGAGCGCGACCTGCTGCTCAAGCTGCGTTTCGAGTTCGACCACTACGTCAACCTGCGCCCGGTCAAGCTGTTCCCCGGCGTGGAGACCCCGCTGGCCGACACGTCCGCGGAAGACATCGACATGATCGTCGTCCGCGAGGGCACCGAGGGCCTCTACGCGGGCACCGGCGGCGCCATGCGGCGCGGCACGCCGCACGAGATCGCCACCCAGGAGTCGCTCAACACCGCCTACGGTGTCGAGCGCGTCGTGCGCTACGCGTTCGAGAAGGCCAAGTCGCGTCCCCGCAAGAAGCTGACGCTCGTCCACAAGACCAACGTGCTCACCTACGCCGGCGACCTGTGGCAGCGCACGGTCAACCGCGTGGCGGAGGAGTTCCCCGAGGTCACGACCGACTACTGCCACATCGACGCGGCCTCGATGTTCTTCGTGAGCCAGCCCCAGAGGTTCGACGTGGTCGTCACCGACAACCTGTTCGGCGACATCATCACCGACCTCGGCGCGGCCATCGCCGGCGGCATCGGCCTGGCGGCCAGCGGCAACATCAACCCTGAGCGCAACGCGCCCAGCATGTTCGAGCCGGTGCACGGCAGCGCGCCCGACATCGCCGGCCAGGGCAAGGCCGACCCGACCGCGACCATCCTGTCCGTCGCCATGCTCCTCGACCACCTCGGGCTGCACGCCGAGGCGGCCAAGGTCGAGCAGGCGGTGGCCGACGACATCCTCGAGCGGTTGACCGGCTGGGCCGGCCGCACCACCCACGAGATCGGTGACGACATCACCGCGCGAGTATCCGGCTAGGACCGCCTAGCCCCGCAAGCGCCTGGTGGTCCGCAGAGGACCGCCGGGCGCTTTTTCGCGTCCAAACGGCCTAACCACCCCATTGGCCGCTTGCCATCCCATATAGCGAGACAATAAGAAGTACGGGCTGCCCCCCGGGGCAGTGCCGCCCACCGCCGCCTATCCGCAGATTCTGTAGATTTGGGCAGATTTCGCAGAGAGAAGGACCTCCGTCATGACCATCGCTCAGAAGCTCAGCTTCGACGTGCAGCTATCCGACCACGCTCGCACCGCGGCCGAGCGGGAGCAGGTACTGGCGACCCCCGGCTTCGGGCAGATCTTCACGGATCACATGATCTCGATCGACTACACCGAGGGGCGGGGCTGGCATGACGCCAGGCTCATGCCGTACGGCCCACTCTCGCTCGACCCGGCCACCTCGGTCTTCCACTACGCGCAGGAGCTGTTCGAGGGGCTCAAGGCGTATCGCCAGGCCAACGGCTCGATCGTCACGTTCCGCCCGTACGCGAACGCCGCCCGCTTCAACCAGTCGGCCGTCCGGATGGCCATGCCGGAGCTGCCCGAGGAGACGTTCGTGGAGTCGCTCGAGCTCCTCGTGGAGACCGACAAGGACTGGGTGCCCACGACCGAGGGCCACAGCCTCTACCTGCGCCCGTTCATGATCGCGACCCAGGCTGGGCTGGGCGTCAACTACCCGTCGAAGACGTACAAGTACATGGTCATCGCCTCCCCGGCGGCCTCGTACTTCACGGGTGGCATCAAGCCCGTCTCGGTGTGGCTGTCCACCGAGTACACGCGTGCCGCCCCCGGCGGCACGGGCTTCGCCAAGTGCGGCGGGAACTACGCGGCCGCCTTCGTGGCGCAGCGGCAGGCGGTGGAGAACGGCTGCGACCAGGTGGTGTGGCTGGACGCCCACGAGCACAAGTACGTCGAGGAGATGGGCGGGATGAACCTGTTCTTCGTCTTCGGCGACAAACTCGTCACCCCCGCCCTGACCGGCACCCTGCTGCCCGGCATCACCAGGGACTCGATCCTGGCCCTGGCCGGTGACCTGGGCCTGGAGACCGAGGAGCGCCTCATCTCGATCGAGGAGTGGCAGGCCGGGTCCGAGTCCGGGGAGCTCACCGAGGTGTTCGCGTGCGGGACGGCGGCCGTGGTTACGCCGGTGGGCTCGGTGAAGGGCGCCGACCGCTCCTGGACGATCGGGGACGGCATGTCCGGTCCCGTGACGATGCGCGTGCGTGAGGAACTCGTGGGCATCCAGTACGGCGCCCGTCCCGACCCGCACAACTGGATCCACAAGATCGCCTAGCCTGGCGTGGCCGGGTCTCCCGGGCCCGGCCACTCAGGTGTCGATGTTGGCCATGTAGACCTCGTTCCCCTGCTCGCCCGCCACCGCGCCCGGCGGGACGAGCTCCTCGAGCCGGGTCAGCACCTCCTTGTCCAGCCGCACGTCGGCGGCCGCGGCGTTGGCCCGCACGTTCTCGGCCTTCCGCGTGCCCGGGATCGGCACGACACCCTGGTGGACGAGCCAGGCCAGGGCGAGCTGCGCGGCGGACAGGCCCTGCTCGGCGGCCAGCGTGGCCACGGCGTCGGCCAGGGCCACATTGTGGTCGAGGTTGCCCTCCTGGAACCGCGGGTTCCCCCTGCGCCAGTCGTCCGGCTCGAGCCCTTCACGGCTGCGGATCGTCCCCCCGAGCAGGCCGCGCCCCAGCGGGCTGTAGGCCACGAAACCGATCCCCAGCTCCTGGCACACCGGCAGCACCTCCTGCTCCGGAGCCCGGCTGAACAGCGAGTACTCGGTCTGCACCGCCGTGACCGGATGGACCGCGTGCGCGCGCTTGATCGTGCGCGCCGACATCTCCGACAGCCCGATATGGCGTACCTTGCCGGCCTCGACCAGCTCGGCGAGCGCGCCCATGGTCTCCTCGATGGGCGTCGCCGGGTCGAGCCGGTGCACGTAGTACAGGTCGACGTGATCGGTGTCGAGGCGGCCGAGGCTGGCGTCCAGCGCCTTGCGTACGTATGAGGGCCGCCCCAGGCCCTTCACCAGCACGCCCCGCTCGTCCTGGTCGCCGCCGAACTTGGTGGCCAGCACGATCTTGTCGCGCCGCCCGCGCAGCACCCGGCCGATCAGCCTCTCACTGAGGCCGGCGCCGTAGATGTCGGCGGTGTCGACGAGCGTGATGCCCGCGCCGAGCGCGGCCAGGAGGGTGCCGGTCGCCTGCTGCTGGTCCACGTCGGCGTAGATCCCTGGCGCCATTGTCATCGCGCCGAACCCCACCACCGAGATCGTCGGGCCCTGCCGCCCGAGCATGCGGTATTGCATGTCTCCCCCTTGGACGAAGTGCGTACCTCGACCCTGCCCGCCGTCGCGCCTACCATGCCATGGACCACGGCGCCGCGATCCTGCGCGGGGCTGGGGGCGGCCCCGCGCGGGACATGTTCGACCGGCTGGGCGCTAGTTCTTCCTGATCATGGTCATCCCGTCCGCGACGGGCAGCATGAGCACGGTCACCCGCGGATCCTCGATCACCAGGTCGTTGAACTGCCTGATCTCCACGGTCGTCGCCTCGTCGTGCGCCGGGTCCGCCACGTGCCCCCTGCGCAGCGTGTTGTCCGCCAGGATCAGCCCGCCGGGCCGCAGGCGCTCCATGAGCAGCTCGTAGTAGCCCGGGTAGTTGCCCTTGTCGGCGTCGAGGAAGGCCAGGTCGATGGGCTGGTCGAAGGCGGCGAGCGTCTCCAGCGCGGGCCCGAGCGTGAGCGTCACCCAGTCGGCCACCCCGGCCTCACGCCAGTAGCGGCGGGCGATGGACGTCCACTCCTCGCTCACGTCGAAGCAGTGCAGCCGCCCGCCGGACAACCCCCTGGCGATGCAGACGGACGAGTAGCCGGTGAACGTCCCCACCTCGACGACCACCTGGGGCGCCACGAGCTGGGTGATCATGGTCAGGAAGGTGCCCTGATCGGGGGAGATCTGCATGGTCGCGGCGTCCCCCGTGGCTTCGGCCGTCTCCTTCGCCAGTTCCTCCAGCAGGGGGTCGGGCGAGGTGGAGTGGGCAAAGACGTACTGGGCGACCGCGGGGTCAAGGAGATATGCCTTCATGTGGCCATTCTTCCGGTATCGGGTAGTGTCTGCGCGATCAATGAGGTGAGAGTGGGCTGATGAAGAAGCGGTTGCTGGCGGTGGCGCTCGCGTGCGTGGCCATCGCCGTACTCGGGGTGCTGGCGCTCTCGAGGCCGGGCGAGTCGTCCGAGGAAGTGCGGCTGGCCCGTCAGGTGGACGGCTCGATGGTCCTGGCCGATCGGTCAAGCGACGCTCCCGTGCTCGACGTGTACGAGGACTTCGACTGTCCCGTCTGCAAGGAGCTCCACACCAGGGTAGACGCGACCATCAGGAAACTCGCCGTGGAAGGCAAGGTCAAGGTCGTCTTCCACCCCGTGACGATCTTCAAGGACGAGCCCATGCGCTCGAACTCCATCCGCGCCGCCGCTGCCGCCCGCTGCGTCCCCGAGGAAAGCTGGCTCACCTTCAGGGACGAGCTGTACGCCATGCAGCCCGCGCCGCACGGCGAGGCGTCCGGGTTCGCCGTCGAGGACCTGGTCAAGGCGGCCAGGCAGGCCGGCGCTTCGGTCGACGAATGCGTCAGGTCGCAGTCGTACGCGAAGGCTCATCTGGAGGAGACCGCGAAGGTATCGCTCGAGGGCACGCCCACGGTGCTGCTCAACGGGCAGTTGCTGGGCAACGAGGCGTTCGACCCGGCGGCTCTGGAGCGCGCCATCACCGGGGGTGACGGTGTCACGGTCTAGCGGACTGTCCCAGGAGGTGAGACCGGTGTGCCAGCAGGTGAATCCATATGGCAGACTGAGTGGCACCATGTTCTACGGTCTGCTCATTATCGGCAGGCGCGCTGGCTGACAAAGGGACACCGCCAGCGCGCAGACCTCTCACGTCCGTGAGGGGTCTTTTTGCTTTCCAGAGAACTTTCGAGAGAAGCGAGAGAAGAGAGACTCATGGCCGACGACCGCTTCCACGTATACGACACGACGCTGCGGGACGGCGCTCAGCAGGAGGGGCTCAACCTCACCGTCGCCGACAAGCTCGCCGTCGCGCGCCACCTGGACGGTCTGGGCGTCGGCTTCATCGAAGGGGGCTGGCCCGGCGCCAACCCCAAGGACACAGAGTTCTTCAGGCGCGCTCAAACAGAGCTTGACCTGAAGCACGCGCAACTCGCCGCGTTCGGCGCGACCCGCCGGGCCGGTGTGAAGGCAGCCGACGACCCGTTGGTGGCCGCGTTGCGCGAATCCGGCGCGCCGGTCGTGACCCTTGTCGCCAAGAGTCACGACCGGCACGTGGAGCTCGCCCTCCGCACGACTCTCCAGGAGAACCTCGCGATGATCCGCGACACGGTCTCTCACCTTCGTGCGGAGGGCCAGCGAGTCTTCCTCGACGCCGAGCACTTCTTCGACGGCTACAAGTCCAACCCAGCGTACGCGCTCGAGGTCCTCAGGACCGCCGCCGAGGCCGGGGCCGACGTCATCGCCCTGTGCGACACGAACGGCGGCATGCTCCCCGACGAGCTGGCCGACATCGTCCACGAGGCCGTGCGGACCAGCGCCAGGGTCGGCATCCACTGCCACGACGACACCGGCTGCGCGGTCGCCAACACTCTCGCCGCCGTCAAGGCGGGCGCGACGCACGTACAGGGCTGCGCGAACGGCTACGGCGAGCGCTCCGGCAACGCCAACCTCTTCACGGTCGTGGCAAACCTCCAGCTCAAGCGCGGCTTCGACCTCGTGCCCACCGACGCCCTGGCCGACATGACCCGCATCGCCCACGCGATCACCGAGGTCACGAACGTCACCCCCAACTCCCACGCCCCGTACGTCGGCACGTCCGCCTTCGCCCACAAGGCCGGCCTGCACGCCAGCGCCATCAAGGTCGACCCCAACCTCTACCAGCACATCGACCCGGCCGCGGTCGGCAACGACATGCGCATGCTCGTCTCCGACATGGCCGGCCGCGCCTCGGTGGAGCTCAAGGGCCGCGAGCTCGGCTACGAACTGACCCCGGAGCACACCAAGACCCTGGTGACGCGGGTCAAGGACCTGGAGTCGCGGGGCTTCACCTTCGAGGCCGCGGACGCCTCGTTCGAGCTGCTGCTGCGCGACACCGTGCACGGGCAGCGCACGCGCCACTTCGAGGTCGAGTCGTGGCGCGTCATCGTGGAGCGTACGAAGAGCGGTGAGCTGGTCAGCGAGGCCACCGTCAAACTCCACGCCAAGGGCGAGCGCATCGTCGCGACGGGCGAGGGCAACGGCCCCGTCAATGCCCTCGACAGGGCGGTACGTCTGGCGCTCGAGAAGCTCTACCCCGAGCTGGCGAAGCTGGAGCTGGTGGACTACAAGGTCCGCATCCTGGAGGGCACCCACGGCACGGGCGCCATAACCCGCGTCCTCATCACCTCCAGCGACGACACGGCCGAGTGGGCCACGGTCGGGGTGGCGGAGAACATCATCGACGCGTCATGGCAGGCGCTCGAGCAAGCGGTGACGTACGGTCTCCTGCGCGCCGGCCACAAAACCGCCTAGAGGGTACGGAAGTTCCAGGGGCGAACAGCGGGTCCGCCGCCAGGACTCGTCCTGCCACCAAGACGGCCTGACCGTGACACGCCCCGAGCCAACCCTCCGGACGGCAGGTCAACGCCACACCGAGACGACCGTCTTCTGGCGTGGCGCCTTACTTGCATCATTCGTTCTCTTGTATCGTTCGTGTTTATGAGGGTAAGTTTGACGTCATGACCGCATCCAGGACTCCGACCACCGCCGAGGAGCTGCGGGGTGCAGGCCTGCGGGTGACGGCTGCCCGCGTCGCACTGCTCGAGACCGTCCGGGACGGTGACCACCTCGGCGTCGAGGAGATCGCCTCCGGGGTGCGCGATCGCGTTGGCCACATCTCCCTTCAAGCGGTGTATGAGGCCCTCCACGCGCTGACCGCGGCGGGACTCGTCCGCCGCATCGAACCAGCCGGCAGCGCGGCCCGGTTCGAGGGACGCGTCGGGGACAACCACCACCACATCGTGTGCCGGTCGTGCGGAGCCGTCGCTGACGTCGACTGCGCGGTCGGCCATGCGCCGTGCCTGGCCGCCTCGGACGACCACGGCTTCTCGATCGAGGAGGCCGAGGTCACCTACTGGGGCCTGTGTCCTGACTGTTCCAACGCCCGCAGGTCCTGAGCACCGTTATCTTCCTAGCCCACGAAGGATTTCCATGTCTGAGAACCATGATGCAATCGTCACAGACGCGAAGGCGGAGGACGCGGGTGGCTGCCCGGTCGCGCACGGTCGCGCCCCGCACCCGACTCAGGGCGGCGGAAACCGCCAGTGGTGGCCGGAGCGGCTCAACCTGAAGATCCTCGCCAAGAACCCCGCCGTGGCCAACCCCCTCGGCGACGAGTTCGACTACGCCGAGGCATTCAAGAGCCTCGACCTCGCGGCCGTCAAGCAGGACATCCTGGAGGTGCTGACGACCTCGCAGGACTGGTGGCCGGCGGACTTCGGCCACTACGGACCTTTCATAGCATGAGCAGCGCGTCCCCCTCGCAGCCGGGGAACGAGAAGTGGGCATTGCCGGGCAGCCGGTCAACCGGGTCGCCGTTGAGCACCACGTCGGG
>NZ_JBFAMX010000427.1:0-8978 GCF_040659615.1 Nonomuraea sp. NPDC049784 | reverse complement strand
TCGGCGGCAGACGGCTCGTCGCGCCGCTCGCGAGCGGTTATCCGCCACACCGCCAGCAACCGGTCGGACGCGTCCCCCTCGTTGATCGCGTCGGCCATGTCCCCGTAGAAGTCCTCCAGGTACTCCTCCGGCATGGCGCCCAGCTTGGCCAGGTTGAACCGCGCGTTCCTGCGTACGAGCGGGTCGAACGTCCACGTGATCCGGTCCAGCCCCCGCTCCAGGCACCAGGCCCGCTGGTGCGACTTCAACGCGTACCCGATGCCCCGCCCGATGACGGCGCCGGTCACGTGCGAGTGCAGCGTCCGGCCGGCGCCCCTGAACCCGACGGACGCGCCCACCAGCGCGCCCCCTTCGTACGCGCCCGCCACGTAGTTGCCCGTGTGCGCGAACCCGATCATCAGCTCCACGGTCACGGGCGGGTTGTGCGGCTCGGGATGCCAGATGCCGTCGAAGAGCCGGTAGACCTCCTTGAACTCGTCGATCTCCCGCAGTTCCCTGATCACCACGCCGCCGTTCACTTCTCCATTTACGCACGGCGAGGCGCAAGGCGTTACTTCACCCCAAGTCTCTGAGCGACTACTCTCAGTAGTCGATCGAAGGCTCGTCTCGGTGCCGGGACGGCCGTTGACTTGGGAGGTTCCCATGACGCTCGTGCTCACCGCCGCCCGCAAGCTGGCCGTACTCGGACTGTGCGCGACGCCGTTCCTCGCCCCGCTCCCCGCCAGCGCCGACGCGCCGGGCGCGGAGCTGCTCATCACCGTCAAACCCGAGTCGGGCGGCGAGTACGCGAGGACCCTCACATGCGACCCGGACGGGGGCCTCCACCCGCGACCGGAGGAGGCGTGCGACGCGCTGCGCGAGGTGGACGGGCACGTCGAGGACCTCAACGTGGATCCCGGGCCGTGCCCGATGATCTGGGACCCGGTGACCGTCGACGTGGGGGGCCACTGGCACGGCGAGGACGTCTCGTTCCACCATGAGTTCTCCAACAACTGCGTCGCGGAGCGGAAGTTCGGTCCCGTCATTTAGCTGGGCGACCCGAAGGCTGTCCGCAGCCCCCGCCACCCGGCGGGGGCTTTCTCACGCCTTGGAATCGCGGATCACACCAGTTGTTCAGCGAGGAAGCGGTGCACGTTGCCGCCGATGATCTTCATGACGTCCTTCTCCGCGAGGCCCCGGGCGAGCAGGCCCTCGGTGACCCTGGGCAGCCCCGACGGTCCTTCAAGACCGGGGATCGCCGACTTCGGGTTGACGCCCCTCGTGTAGACGTCCTCGCAGCACGGCGGGGTCAGGTCGTCCATGACTTCGCGGATGAAGTCGGGGCCCAGGCCGACGTGGTCGATCCCGGCCACGGACACGATGTGCTCGATATGGTCGAGCAGGCGGTCGAGCGTCATGTCCTCCTCGCGGTCGGCGAGGAAGGGGGCGAAGAAGTTGACGCAGATCACGCCACCCGTGGCGGCAACCGCGCGGAGCTGGTCGTCGGTGAGGTTGCGGTGGTGGTCGCGCAGCGCCCGGGCGGAGGAGTGGGTGGCCAAGACGGGTCTGGTGGCCAGCTCCAGGACGTGCGCCACGCCGGAGGCGCCCAGGTGGGAGACGTCGAACACGATGCGGAGCCGCTCCATCTCCTGCAGCGCCGCCACGCCGTGGGACGTCAGGCCGCTGCCCGTGGCGTCCTCGCCGCTGCCGTCGGCCAGCGGTGTGCGGCCGAAGTGCGCGATGGACGCCACCCGCACGCCCAGCCGGTGGACGGTCGAGATCAGCTCGACGTTCGCGTCGATGCCCGGCATGCTCTCCAGCGCGATCACCAGGGCGATCTTGCCCTCGTCGAGTGCCCGGTCGATGTCGGCGGCGTTCAGACATATGCGGACGTGATCGGGGTTTTCCTCGGCGAGCACGTGCGCACACTCGATCATGCGCAACGTCTGCCGCAGCGCACCCTCCGGCCGGTACTGGTCGTCGATGAAGACCGGCAGGACCTGCAGATTGACCCCGCCCTCGATGAGCTGGGGCAGCCACCTCTCGCGGAAGAACGAGGCCCACTGCTGAGGAGGCCGCGCGGAGACGGCCATGAGCAGATCGTTGTGCGTGTCGGCCACGACTGCGCGCTGGTGCAGGGAAAGGGTCATATGTCGGACGTTATCGCGAGGGCTGAACCTGCTCCAATGCGCCGGTGTCTCTGGGGGGTCGGGGTGCCCTAGATGGGGCGGTAGGCGGGCGCCGGGGGCTTGGCGGTGAGCTTGCGGTAGAGCGTGGTGGTGCCGGGCCAGTTGTTGGTCACGCGGCCCTCCGCCGTTTTGTACCAGCTCTGGCAGCCGCCGCCCCACACCATCCGCGTCATCGCCGCGTCGAGTTGCCCGCGCCATGCCGCCATGACCTCAGGTCGCACCTCGATCGGCCCGTTGGCCGACAGGTGCGGCAGGCAGGACAGGATGTGCCTCACCTGGCACTCGATCATGAAGACGATGGAGTTGTGCCCGAGGTTGGTGTTGGGGCCGTACAGAAGAAAGAGGTTTGGGAAGTTCGGCATGGATATGCCCAGGTACGCCTCGGCGCCGCCCTTCCACTGCTCCTCCAGCGTCCGCCCGTCGCGCCCCAGGATCTCCATCGGCGCCAGGAACTCGGTGCTCTTGAAGCCGGTGGCGTAAACGATCGTGTCGACCTCGTACGGGCCCTCGGTGGTCTCGATGCCCTTCGGCGTGATCCGTACGATCCTGTCCGTCACCACATCGACATCGGTCCTGGTCAGCGCCGGATAGAAGGTGCTGTCGATGACGACCCGCTTGCAGCCCGGCGGATAGTCGGGGGTGAGCTTGGCCCGCAGCGCCGGGTCGGGCACCTGGTCGTGCAGGTGACGCAAGGCGCGCTTCTTGAGCAACTCCGCGCTCCAGCCCTGGGCGAGGGCGGGATAGAGGGTGGCTTCGGCGTACCGGTAGATCCACTCGCGGTAGGCCCGCTGGAGGCCGGGGACGAAGTGGAACGCGAGCTTGGTCAGCGGCCCGAACGCGGCGTCCGGCTTCGGGATCACCCAGTTGGGCGTGCGCTGGAAGACGTACAGGTGGCCGGCCTGCTCGGCGATGCGCGGGATGAACTGGGCGGCCGACGAGCCGTTCCCGATCACCGCCACGCGGCGGCCGGTGAGGGTGTGATCGTGGTTCCATCGCGCGGAGTGGAAGGAGACGCCTTCGAATTCTGATATTCCGGGAATGTCGGGCAGGCGTGGGCGGTTCAGCTGGCCCACTCCCATGACGAGCACGTCGAACGCTTCGGTGTGGTCCCCGCTCGTGAGCTGCCACTGCGCGCCGTCGAAGACAGCCCGCCGCACTTCAGTCCCGAAGCGGATTTTTCGCCTGACGTCGTATTTATCGGCGCAATGTTCAAGATATTCAAGAATTTCGGGCTGCTCCGGGTAACGGCGCGTCCAGCTCGCGTACTTCTCGAACGAGTAAGAGTAAAGATGCGAGGGAATGTCGCACCCAGCTCCCGGATAGCTGTTGTCGCGCCACGTGCCCCCGAGCCCGTCGGCCTTCTCGAAGACCGTGTACGAGCGGACCCCGGCCCGTTCGAGCTGGATCGCCATGCACAGTCCGCCGAACCCCGCTCCGATGATCGCGACGCTTGGTGACATGCCGTCCTCCGCAGGTCAGGATCCACTTACATTACGCCGAACGCCGTTCCAACGACACCCTCCCCCAGGCCGATAGTCTGCGCAGGTGGCTGCTGTGACGTTGACGAACGTGATCGAGGTGCTCGAGGCGGCCTACCCGCCCGCCCGGGCCGAGTCGTGGGACGCCGTGGGGCTGGTCAGCGGAGACCCGGCGCAGGAGGTGCGGCGGGTGCTGTTCGCGGTCGACCCGGTCGCGGCCGTGGCCGATGAGGCCCTGGAGTGGGAGGCCGACCTGATCGTCACCCATCACCCCCTCTACTTGCGCGGCACCACCAGCGTGGCCGCGACCACGCCCAAGGGCCGCTTGATCCACACCCTGATAAAGAACGACATAGCCCTCTACACCGCCCACACGAACGCCGACGTGGCCAACCCCGGCGTGTCCGACGCCCTGGCCCGGGCCGTCGGTCTGGTCGACGACCTGGTGCCGCTCCAGCCGTTCCCCGACGATCCGTGGCGCGGGCTGGGCCGCATCGGCGAGCTGCCCTCGGAGATGACGCTGGGCGAGTTCGCGGCGCAGGCGGCCAAGGGTCTGCCCCGCACGTCCGGGGGCATCCGCGTGGCGGGCGATCTCTCCCGCCCCGTCACACGCGTGGCGGTCAGCGGGGGCGCGGGCGACTCACTTCTCGGTACGGCGAAGGCCGCGGGGGTCGATGTGTTCCTCACGGCGGACCTACGGCATCATCCGGCGAGTGAGTTCGTGGAGGCGGGCGGGCCCGCGCTGATCGACGCCGCGCATTGGGCGACCGAGTGGCCCTGGCTGGAGAGCGCGGCGTCCATCCTGTACTCGAGTGGCGTTACCGTTGAAACGCGTGTCTCCGCCACGGTCACCGATGCTTGGACAAGAGGATATTGATCATGAAAGCTGCGCCTGAGGCCCAGAAGAGACTGCTCGACCTGGCAGAGCTCGACTCCGTGATTGATCGGCTGGCGCACCGCCGCCGCACCCTGCCCGAGCTGGCCGAGATCGACGAGCGGTCGAAGTTGTTCGCCAAGCTCGCCACACAGGCGATCGAGGCCCAGACCGAGGCCGGCGACCTGGCGCGCGAGCAGACCAAGGCGGAGAGCGACGTCGATGCCGTACGCACCCGCGCCGACCGTGACCAGAAGCGCCTCGACTCCGGCGCCGTGGCCTCGCCGCGCGACCTGGCCGGCCTGCAGTCAGAGATCGCCTCGCTGCACAAGCGCCAGGGAGACCTGGAAGAGGTCGTTCTGGAGATCATGGAGCGCAAGGAAGCGGCCGACACCAAGGTCACCGACCTGGTCGCACGGCGCGACGAGCTCGCCGCCGCCCTCGCCGTCGCCGAGGCCCGCCGCGACGAGGCGCTCAAGGAGATCGACAAGGAGGCAGGCGAGGTCCAGGGCCGCCGCACCGCCGTCTCCGGCGACATCCCCGCCGACCTCCTCGGGCTCTACACGAAGCTCAAGGACCAGTACGGCGTTGGCGCCGCGATGCTGCGTGGCGGCCGGTGTCAGGGCTGCAAGGTGGCCCTGTCCATCGCCGAGATGAACCGCATCAAGGCAGCGCCCCACGACGAGGTGCTCCGTTGCGAGGAGTGCCGCCGCATCCTCGTACGTACGGCAGAGTCAGGCCTGTGACCTCCTACATCATCGAGGCCGACGGCGGCTCGCGCGGCAACCCGGGGCCTGCCGGCTACGGCGCGGTCGTCATGGACGCCTCCGACGGACAGGTGCTGGCGGAGGCGGCCGAGGCCATCGGCGTCACGACCAACAACGTCGCCGAATACCGCGGCCTGATCGCCGGTCTCCAGGCCGCGTTCCGGCTGGGCGGCGAGGGGGCTTCGGTGGCCGTCCGGATGGACTCGAAGCTGGTCATCGAGCAGATGGCGGGCCGCTGGAAGATCAAAAACGAAGGGCTGCGCCCGCTAGCGATGGAGGCCGGGGCGCTGGTCAGGCGGCTGCGCGTGACGGAGTGGACCTGGATCCCCCGCGAGCGCAACAAGCACGCCGACCGCCTGGCCAACGAGGCCATGGACGCCGCCGCCAAGGGCCTGACCTGGAAGGCCGGCGGCACAACCGAGCCCGGCGCACCAAGTGGACAGGGACCCGACACACAGGGGCGGCCGGGCACCTCAGGAGCACAGGGACGGCAGGGCGCCGCAGGAGCGCAGGCGACGGACGTCCAGGGACGGCGGGGCGCCGCAGGAGCACAGGCGACGGACGTCCAGGATCGGCCGAGCGCCTCCGGGGCGACGGCCCGCACCGCGCCACGGCCCGTCGCGCGGCAGACGGACCTCCTCGACGCGGGCGAAATTTCCGAAATATCAGCTCCCACCGCCTCCATCGCCACAGCCCAGCAACGCACCGCCAAGGGCACCGGCTGGCGCCCTCCCACCCGCGTGGCCACGTCACTTCTGCTGCTCAGGCACGGCGAGACCGAGCTGTCCGTGGAACGCAGGTTCTCGGGCCTGGGCGACGCCGAGCTCACGCCCAACGGCCTGGCCCAGGCGGCGGCCGCCGCCGAGAGGCTGTCGCGCGAGCCGTACCGGCTGGATGTGATCATCACCTCGCCGCTCAAGCGCGCCATGCAGACCGCGGAGGCGGTCGCCCAGCGGACCGGGCTCGACGTCGAGGTCGACGAAGATCTCAGGGAGCTCGATTTCGGCGAATGGGAGGGCCGCACGTTCACGGAGGTGCAGCGCCGCTGGCCGGCCGAGCTCGCCACCTGGCTCGCCGACCCCGAGATCGCACCGCCGGGCGGCGAGAGCTTCGCCTCGACCGCCCGCCGCGTCCAGGCGGCGGGAGAGCGGCTGGTCGAGCGGTACGAGGGCAAGACCGTCCTCGCGGTCTCGCACGTGACACCCATCAAGATGCTGCTGAGACTGGCCCTCATGGCCCCTCTGGAGTCCCTCTACCGCATGCACCTCGACTTGGCGTGCCTGTCGCTGATCGAGTACTACGCGGACGGCCCGGCCGTGGTGAAGTCGTTCAACGACACCTCGCACCTGCGCCGGGAGTAACGTAGGACTTGGTACAGTTTTGGAGACGAGTCGGCCGGGCGACCGCGTTGGGCCTTACGGCCCGCCGAGGAAGGTCCGGGCTCCACAGGGCAGGGTGGTCGGTAACACCGACCCGGGGTGATCCGCGGGACAGTGCCACAGAAAGCAGACCGCCTCCCGGTTGACGGGAGGTAAGGGTGAAAGGGTGGTGTAAGAGACCACCAGCGCCCACGGTGACGTGGGCGGCTAGGTAAACCCCACCCGGAGCAAGGTCAAGAAGGGACGCTCTCCGGAGCGTTCCGCGCGCGACGTTCGAGGGCTGCCCGCCCGAGCCGCGCGGGTAGACCGCTCGAGGCCGCCGGCAACGGCGGCCCTAGATGGATGGTCGCCCCTTCTCACGAAGGACAGAACCCGGCCTACAGGCCGACTCGTCACACTCCGCCCCTTTGACCAGGGGCGGAGCACCCTTCAGGATCTCCCGTTCCGTCCCTGTTCCGTGATCTTGGGAAGTAGAAGCGCGTCGATCGCTCCACGTCCAAGATCGTCTTGATCCGGGAAAAGATGACCGTAGGTGTCCATCGTCTCCGCGATGGTGGCGTGACCGAGACGGGTTTGGATCACCTTGGGGTTGAGGTTGGCCTTGATCAGTCCGGAGGCGTAGAAGTGCCTCAGATCATGGAATCGCGTCCCCTTGGGGAGGCCGGCCGCTTCCACGGCCTGGCGCCAGCAGTCGTTGAACGACTTCCGCTGAGCGATCCGGCCGCATCGGTTGGTGATGAGAATGCCCCCGGGACCAACCCTGTAGCCCCGCTGATGTTCCTCGACCTTGGCGAGAATCAAATCATAGACAGGTAAGGTGCGACGCGATGCCTTGGTCTTAAGCTCGACCAGTTCGCCGTTCTGCGCTTGACGATGAACGTATACGCGCTTGGTTTCCGCCTCGACCTTCGCGGTTGTGAGCCCGAGAGCTTCACCAGGCCGAAGTCCCAGCCCAAAGCCGAGCCAGACAGCAAGTTGGTACCGAGGAGTGATCGCGTCTGCAAGTGCCAACACGGCCTCTACCGGCAGCGGCTCAACAACACGGGCCTCTACAGGCTGGCTAGCTCTGCTCGTCGGATGTCTGGAATATGACATGGGGCTTAGAACAGCTGCCGAAGTGACTCGGACAGCTGCTCACAAGCTCGGAGAAGAAGCGGGCAACACAGAGATCATTGGCTGGTCTCACGAAATGTCGGCATGGTTCGCACTTACCCAAGGCCGATACCGAGACGTTATAGCCCCCGCATGTGCGGCACAGGATGCCAGCCGCAGCCACTCTGTTGTCGTCCAACTCATCGCGCAAGAAGCCAAAGCCCTAGCCCGTATCGGAGACTCCCGCAAACTACGTGAGACTCTGGAACGCGGTCGTGCCGTACTCGACGGATTCCCCACCCCGAGCGCACCGACAATCATTTCATCGTCGATCCCGCCAAGTGGGACTTCTACGCCATGGACGCTTATCGACTCGCAGGCGAAGACTCTCTCGCGGTTATGCATGCGAATGAGGTACTAGCAAGCTCAGTAGCACCAGACGGAACTATCCGCGCTCCAATGCGTGTGGCTGAAGCCAAACTCACTCTAGGTGTAGCAGCTGCACGAAACGGAAACCTGGAAGAAGCCATCTCGCTAGGGCGAGAAGCAACGGAGTCCGGCAGAAAGTCCATCCCCTCTCTTCTCATGGTTGCCGGGGAGCTAGACGCTGTGCTTGAGCAGCGCTTCCCGGACGAACCTGAGACCGAAGAGTTCCGTGAGCTGCTGCGTGCCCTCCGCTGAACTTCCCCAATCAGCTCATCCGTGTCACATCCGACTGTCCAGTGTCTGTGAGAACTTTCTTCTCTTACTTAAAGCGGCCCTGACCGGGCCGCACGCGCCGCCGACTCGGCGCGGGCCGGACACGTCCACTGTGGGCTCCCGTGCCGTCCCGCAACACGCCAGTTGGCAGGCGCGGACGAGGACAGGTCCGCAAAGTTGGGAAGCGCACATCTCGGGTCACGGGGCCGAGCTCATCAGCGCACGCGCGCGGTCACGGGGCCGGGCTTACGGCATGCCTCCGGCGGGGGCGCTCCGGTTCCAGGCAGCCAAGATCGTTCCCTTGCCCGTCTGAGTGGGTTGCTGTGGAAGCCTGCCCGCCTACCGCCGTCCCAGGGCAAGCCCTAGCAGACCAGCCGCGGGGTCGCCTTCGCTCCATCACGGCCCTGACACCAAGCGCGCGGCCGGGGCAGCCTTCGACGTGGATCTCGCGTTCGATGCTGCCGTACTCCATACTCTTCACTCTCCATGTGCAACGTTTGGTTGCGCATCACGCTAGCCCG
>NZ_JBFAMX010000426.1:0-8994 GCF_040659615.1 Nonomuraea sp. NPDC049784 | reverse complement strand
GCGCGCGGTCATCGCCGAGTCGTACGAGCGCATCCACCGCTCCAACCTGATCGGCATGGGCGTGCTGCCGCTGCAGTTCCCGGAGGGGGCCTCGGCCGCCACGCTTGGGCTGACGGGCGAGGAGACGTTCGACATCACGGGCGTCGAGGAGCTCAACTCGGGCGGCATCCCGCGCACCGTGCACGTCAAGGCGGGCGACGTGGAGTTCGACGCGGTCGTCCGCATCGACACGCCGGGCGAGGCCGACTACTACCGGCACGGCGGGATCATGCAGTACGTTCTTCGCTCGTTGCTCGCGAAGTGACTTCCCGGGCCTTCGCGCGGTCATGAGCCGAGCGAAGGGCGGGAGCCCTTGGCTTACTTGAGCCGGGGTTGGGCGCGATCCTCACGCGCCCGTATCGGGGGAACCACCCGACACAGGAGAGCCGCTCGGCGGGACACCCCCCGCCGGGCGGCTCTTCGTCATCCTGACATCGTCCGGTAGCGGTGGACGGCCAGCGGCAGGAACACCACGAGGATCGCCACCGACCAGATCAGGCTCGCCGCCACCGGGTGCTGGAGCGGCCAGGCGGAGGAGACCGAGGTGGGGTTGCCGAAGAGGCCACGGGTCGCGGCCACGACGGCGCTCATGGGGTTCCAGTCGGCGACGGGCTTGAGCCAGACCGGCAGTCCCTCGATGGGGACGAACGTGTTGGCCAGGAACGTCATCGGGAACAACCAGCCGAACGTGGCCGCGTCCGCCTGCGCGCCGCTCTTGATCCACAGGCCGATGTACGTGCCCACCCAGATCATGGCGAACCCGAACAGGGCCAGCAGCCCGAAAGCGGCCACCGTCGACCCGAGGCTCCCGTGCGCCCGCCACCCGGCCAGCAGGACTCCGGCCAGCACCATCGCGGCCAGCGACAGCAGGTGCATCGACAGGTCGGCCACAGTGCGGCCGACCAGCACGGCGCTGCGGGCGATGGGCTGGGCGCGGAACCTGTCGATGATCCCGCGCGCCATGTCCTCGCCCACGGTGGTGGCGGCGGAGGTCGCGGTCATGGCCATGACCTGCATGAAGATGCCGGGCATGAGGTAGTTGCGGTAGTCGCCGCCGTTGGGCAGGGTGATCGCGCTGCCGAAGACGTAGCCGAACAGCACGGTCATGATCACGGGGAACACCAGGAAGCCGGCGATCTCGCCCGGCTGTGCCTTCAGCCGCGAGTAGGTGCGGCCTGCGATGGTGAGGGAGTCCAGCAGGGTCCAGCGCAAGGTTTCGTACATCGATGGGCTTCTTTCAGGCCGTCAGACGGAGGAAGACCTCGTCGAGGGTGGGCCGCCGCAGCGCCAGGTCCTCCACGGGGATGCCGGCCGCGTCCAGCGCGCCGGCGATGCGGATGAGCGACTGCGCGCCGTCGGCCGCGGGAACGGTCACCTGCCGCCCCCCGGCGCTCTCGATGTCCGGCGACCCGGCGCGCCGGAGCAGCCGCAGCCCCGCGTCCACGTCTCCCGGCTCCCGGAAGACGACCTGGACGCGATCGCCCCCTACCGTCCGCTTCAGCTCGGCGGGCGAGCCCGCGGCGGCCACCACGCCCTCCCTCAGGACCACGATCTGGTCCGCCAGCTGGTCGGCCTCGTCCAGGTACTGCGTGGTCAGCAGCAGGGTGGTGCCCTCCTTCACCAGGTCGCGCAGCAGGTCCCACAGCTGCAGCCGGCTGCGCGGGTCGAGCCCGGTGGTGGGCTCGTCCATGAACAGCACCGGCGGAGAGACGATCAGGCTCGCCGCCAGGTCGAGCCGGCGCCGCATGCCCCCGGAGTACTCCTTGACCGGCCGCCGCGCCGCCTCCGCCAGGCCGAACCGCTCCAGCAGCTCGTCCGCCCTGTGCCGCGCCTCAGTCCTGGGCAGGTGGTAGAGCCGCCCGAACAGCTCCAGGTTGCGCCGCCCGGTCAGCAGCTCGTCCACCGCCGCGTGCTGCCCGGCCAGGCCGATGCTGAAGCGCAACCGGGCCGCGTCGCGCACCACGTCCAGCCCGGCGACCTCGGCCCGTCCCGCGTCCGGACGCAGGAGCGTGGTGAGGATGCGTACGGCGGTGGTCTTGCCCGCCCCGTTCGGCCCGAGTAACCCGCAGACCGTGCCCGCGGGGACCTCCAGGTCGATGCCCTTGAGCGCTTCCGTGGCCGCGTACCGCTTCCATAACCCTTCCGCGTAGATCATCGCGACACCTCCTTAACGGTGTTAAATCTAACAGCGTTAAGGATGCATTGAACGTTGTTAAGCTGTCAACCGTGGCACTCGAAAAAGGCACCATCGTCGCAACCGCGCTGCGGCTGCTGGACGACGTCGGGCTCGACGGGCTGACGCTGCGGCGGCTGGCCGCGGAGCTGGGCGTGCAGGCCCCGGCGCTCTACTGGCACTTCAAGAACAAGCAGCAGCTGCTGGACGCGATGGCGGCGGAGATGATGTCCGGGCACCAGTCCCGTCCCGGGCTGACGGAGCCGGGCAAGTGGCGAGAGTGGATCGCCGACTACGCACACACCGACCGCGCGATGCTCAACTCCTACCGTGACGGGGCCAGGCTCGTGGCGGGCACGCGGCCATCACCCGAGCTCTTCGCGGCGGTGGAGCGGGTGGTGGCAGGGCTTGAGTCGGCGGGGTTCACGGCCGGGGACGCGATGCGCGGGCTGTCCACGGTCGCCGGGTACGTGGCAGGGTTCGTGCTGGAGGAGCAGGCCGACAGGACGCGTACGGACCCGGAGCACGCCATGCCGGACATGGAGGAGTTCCAGGCGGCCTATCCGCGGCTCATGGCCGGCATGGCAGAGGAGGGCGACCCGCAGGGCGATCGGGCGTTCGAGAGCGGGCTGCAGCTGATCCTGGACGGCATGGAGCTCCGCCTCAACGCTCAGGCCACCTTGGAGGCGGGGGCCGACCAGGAGTCGCAGGCCGAGGGGGAGACGGCCCGGTAGCCGCGCTTGAGCCAGTAGACGCGGGTGGCGCCCTTGCCGTGGCTGCGGTAGCCGTCCTCGTCGCCGCTGGCCCGGGTGGCGTCGAGCAGCGCCGCCCAGTCCTGCTCGGTGCGGCCGAGCGAGTCCCACACGCTGCCGAGGAACACCCCGGCCAGGCAGTCGGCCTGCAGCTCGTAACGCCGCTTCAACTCACCCTGCCGATCGGTCCATACCCTGGCCTTGTACGACCGCCAGATGCCGAGCTGGCTCTGCAGGTGATGCCCGTACTCGTGGGCGGCCACCTTGAACGGGTAGAGGTCGGTCCGGTTCTCGATCCACCCGCCGGTGAGTGGGAACACCAGGGTGCCGCGCTCGGCGCAGTAGAAGGCGGCCGCGTACTCGGGCCACGGCACCCCGCACACGGTGCTCTCGGGCTCCTCGTAGTACCGCACGACGGGCTTGCTGAACGCCCACCCGGCCCGCTCGAAGTACGCGGCCCACGACTTATCAAGACATTTCATGACCACTTCGAGGTACTGCCGGGCCCGCGGAATCCCCCCGTACGTGATCGCTGTCTCCCGGCAGGCGGTGTCACGCAGCTTCCCGGCCGTCTTGGAGAACGGGCTCGTGACGGGGGCGGCGTGGGCGACCTGGGCGGGTACGCAGACGGTCGCGAGGATCGAGACGAGGGCCAGAGCGCGCTTGAGCGGGAGGAACTGCACGGAGGGCAGCTTAACGATCAGCCGCAATGTGGCACGATAGAGATGCCACCCGGCGAACCGTTATTTCGCCGGGCGGCAAACTTCATAGCATCCGATTGAGCGCGGTGATCGCTTCTGCGACAACGTCGTCGGGCACGTTGCCAATAAAGAAGTCGAGCCTGTCGGGTGAGATCGCGCGCACTTGCTCGATCATCGCCCAGCTCGTCCTGGCTAGCCCGGTGCCATTCCGGTCGATGCGGATATGTGAGGGGTATCCGCGCTCGCGGCTGGTCAGCGGCACCGCGAAGATGAGCCCCAGCTTCGATCGGTTGAACCGGTCGCTGCTGAGGATCATGGCTGGGCGGTCAAAGCCTTGCTCGCGACCGACCGGATTGTGGTCGAACTGCGTGAACCAGATCTCACCTTGGGCTAGTTTCATCCTTCTCCTCAGGGAATGTGATCAGTCCCTCCCACTCCGGCGCGATCCGGCGGGAACGGGGTCGTGGCCCCAGCCAGGCCTCGCGCTCGGCGAGGTATTCAGCCCAGCCCTCGGGGTCTTCGCGCTGGGTCCGCTCGATCTGCTCGTTGAGGGTTTCCCAGAACAGCTTCTGCTCGTAGTCGGCGATGGCGTCGTTCAGCACCTCGGTCATGGCTCGGCCCTCCTTGCGGGCGATTGCGGCTAGACGATCTCGGGTCTTCATGCTGACGCGTATCGACGTCCCAGCAGCTTTAGGTCTCATGGCCATACTCCAGACACTACGTCGGCGTCGTGAGAGGACACTACACCCGCTCGGTCACTCTCGCAGTAGAAATGGCAACAGAGAGTAAAGATGATTGACTCTCCTCCATGACTGATGCGGCATTAGTGCTGATTGTTGGTGGTCTGGCGGTCTTCGTCGGGGCGATTGTCCAAGGTGGCGTGGGTTTCGGCCTCGGGCTGGTCGCCGCCCCCGTGCTCACCATGCTGGACCCCGACCGCATGCCCGGCGCCATCCAGGTCGTCAACGTGACGCTGCCGCTGTTCACGCTGGCCGTCGAGTGGCGGACGGTGGACTGGCGCGGGCTCGGTTTCGCGGTGCTGGGAAGGCTGCCAGGAAGCGTCATCGGTGCAGTCATTGTTGTCTACGTTTCCGTATACATCAGGGGTGCCTTCGTGGCCGTCATGGTGCTCATCGCCGTGGCGCTGACGGCCAGGGCGCTGAGCGTGCCGCGCAACGGCCTGACGGTCGCCTCGGCCGGATTCGTCTCGGGGATCACCGGGACGGCCACCGGCATCGGCGGGCCGCCCATGGGTCTCGTGTACCAGCACGCCAAGGGGCCGCAGATCAGGGCGACGCTGGCGATGTTCTTCTTCCTGAGCGCCGCCCAGTCGCTGGTCATCCTCGCGGTCGTGGACGAGCTCCCGGCCCGGGCGCTGTTGACGGGGGCCGGGCTGATCGTGCCCATGGTGCTCGGCTTCCTGGTGTCGGGGCGGCTGCGGCGGTATCTCGACGGGGGCAAGGTGCGGGGGGCCGTCCTCGCGGTGGCCGCCGCCTCCGCCGTGGCGCTGCTCGTACAGACCGTGATCGCACAGCTCGGGGTGTGAGACCGGCAGACGCTTGATGTCCGAGACCGCTGTGCAGCCGCCGTCCATCGAAGGAACCGCCTGCCGAGCCGGACCGCTCGATGACCGATGAGCAGCTGATCTCGATGCTCGTGGCCCCGTGATCGCTCTCGTGGGGCTCGCCTTCCGGCTGCCCCGCCGTACGATCAGGGCCGATCGGCAGGCGCCCTCCCCCTGGCTGGTACTCGGGGTCACGCTGGTGGCCGGGGTCGTATTCGAGATCACGCTCCTGGTGCCGGTCCCCACCCCGCTCTCGGCCACCCTGCCGGCGCTGGTGGCGTCCGAGGCGGGGATGACCGTGCTGGCGCTGACATGGTCGGCCAGGCAGGGGCGGGGCGGAAATTTCAGGCGACAGGGGCGGGCCTGCCGCAGGGTCTCACCACAAGGTCAGGACGCCGTGTTCTTCGTGCGGAAGGCAGCCAGTTCCTTGGCGGCCTCGTTCAAGTCCTTGGCCGTGTCGATGGCTCGCCAGTACACCCCTTGCGGCAGCTCGTAGCCCGCCAGGCGGCGCTGGCGTGCAAGGTGGGGGAATGTGCTCCGCTCGTGGTCGCCAAGATCCGGGAGCATCGGGGTGAACGGGGCGGAGAAGACGTAGACACCGGCATTGACCGGGTAGGGCGACGGCGGAGCCTCGACGAAGTCCAGGACGTTGCCGAAACGGTCGATGTCGACGGTCCCCCAGGGGAGCCGGGGGCGGACCAGGGCGAGGGTGGCAAGCGCGTCTCTCTCATGGTGGAAGTCCGCCATGGCGCGCAGACTGAAGCGGGTCCAGATGTCGCCGTTGGTGGCATACCAGGGCTCGCTCCGGCGGGGCAGTGAGGCGGCGGCGAACTTCAGTCCGCCACCACGTCCGAGCGCTTCGGCCTCGACCACCGGGATCACGTTGAGTGGCAAGTTCGCCGTGCTCAGCCAGTCGAGCACCGTCTCGGCGAGGTAGCCGCAGGAGATGACGGCATCAGTCACTCCCTCCGCCGCCAGCCATTCCAACTGGTGACCGATGATGGGAAGACCGGTGCCTGGAATCTCGACCATCGGCTTGGGCCGGGTGTCGGTGTAGGGGCGCAGGCGTGATCCCTGGCCGCCGGCGAGGATTACGGCCTGGGTCACCGGCCGAGATACCAGCGGCGACTCACCAGCGGACGGGATGAGATCGTCGAAAGTCATGCCTGCAATCTAGATGCGGCCGACCGGCCCCCGCCCGCCATCAGCCCGCGCGAGATGGTGCGGTGGAGCGGCCCTTCAAGACCCGATGAGCGACGAGCGGCCCCGGAGCAACTGCGCGACTGCGAGCCGGCCAAGGTGGCGTCGCTGTCGGAGCTGGGACAGGCGATCGTGGAGGCCGGCGTCCCGGACCCGTCTCCGGCGAACCTGATCTGTCCCCTACCGAGCCTGCGCCGGCGGGCGAGGGCTGATGCCCTGCGGGGCGGTCAATCGGGGGTGATGCCGAGGACGTCCCCCAGGGGGCTGTCGCGGAGAATCGCGTGCAGGGCCGCCAGGACGGCGGGCACGTCGTGGCCGGCGAGCGCCTCCGCGCCCCAGGCCGGCATCGACTGCTGGGCCTGGGTGATCTCGGGGGTCAGGGCCCGCCCCCGCGGGGTCAGGGTGAGCTCGACGCGGCGGCGGTCGTCCGAGGGGATGCGCCGCTGGACGAGACCGGCGTCCACCAGGCGGTCGACCAGCCGGCTGGGGTGACCCGACTCGGCGATGATGCGCGCGCCGAGCTCGCGCAGGGCCAGCGGCTCGTTCGCGCCGATGATCAGGATCGCCTCGGCCTGGGCGGGCGTGACGCCCAGGTGCCGCAGCGCCTCGCTCGACCGCCGCTCGATCTCCCGCTGTGCCGCCTTGATCGCTTGAGCGAGGGCCAGGACCTGGTCGTTCATCGGCAGTCAGGGGCACGGCGCCGCGACAGCCCGATCCCCGCCCACGCCGAGCACCTGTCCCAGGACCGCCAGGCCCCTTCCACCGGTTGAAGGGCACCACTCGGATCCTTGGACCGTCCGGTCACAAATCTCACCTGAAGTGGCCCGCTCCGGCGATCTCGTCGCAGGCGGCGAGATCGCCGGATGGGCTCGATGAGCCGACCCCGTCGGCGGAAGCTTCGCCCGCCCGTCGGCGACACCTGGCCGTCACGTCGCCGCGCGCGTCACCAGCCGGGAGACCGGCTATCGGCTCGGGAGCGATCGCGGTAGCCCGAACCATGGGAGCACGCCGCGGTCGAAGCGGGTCATGGCGCAGATCCGGTCTCCGGTGAGGGTGAGGGCGAACAGGCCGGTTCCGTGGCGGATGCCGGTGGAGGTGCTCAGGTAGACCCCGAACGCGGGTTGACCGTTGGCCCGCGTCGGCACGAGGTCGAGCCTCCGGCCCGAGCCGAACATACCGGCGCAGAAGCGGGCCACGACGTCTCGGCCCTCGTATTCGAGAGGCATCGGCAGCATCGACATGAAGACGTCGTCGGTCAGAAGGGCCAGCAGCGCGTCGAGATCGGCGGACTCGTACGCGCTGACGAACTTCGCCACGATCGCCTCCTCAGCGGGCGAGCCGGAGGCGGGGGGCGGTTCGCGGTCGGCGGCCCCCGGCCAGCGGCGCTGCAGGCCGGCGCGCGCCCGTTTGAGGGCGCTGTTGGCTGATTCGACGGTCGTCTCCAGCATGTCGGCCACCTCTTTTGCGGGGAACTCCAGGACGTCGCGCAAGATGAGGACGGCGAGCTGGCGAGGCGGCAGGGCCTGAAGGGCGGTCACGAAGGCCAGAGAGATGGATTCGGTCTGTTCGTAGCGGGCCTCCGGGCCGGGTGGCACGTCGATCACGCCCTCAAGGAGGGCGTCGGGATATGGCTCGAGCCATACGACCTCGCCCAGCCGGGTCGGCTCGGGCGGTTCAGCCCCGGGAATGTTCCACTCCATGGCGGGTCGCCGGCTGGCCGAGCGAAGCGCTTTGAGACACCGGTTGGTGGCGATCCGGTAGAGCCAGGTGCGAAGCGAGGAGCGTCCCTGGAACCCCGCGAGACCTTGCCAGGCGCTCAGCAGCGTGTCCTGGAGGGCGTCCTCGGCGTCCTGGAAGGAGCCGAGCATCCGGTAGCAGTGCACCTGCAACTCCCGGCGGTACGGCTCAGTCAGCTCCCGGAAGGCGTCGCCGTCCCCGGTCCGCGCTCTTGAGATCAGGTCGGCTGTCACCGCCCTCACCACCTTCTTCCCGCGTCTTGTCGCGCTCTCATCCTGATGTAGACCCCGGCCGAGGGGAGAACTGGGCGGTCGGAGCGCGCCCAGTTCGCCGGCATCGCGGCATCTGCATCAGTGGCAGTTCACAACGCCGACCAAGGAGACCCGACATGGGAAAGATCATCATTAGTGAGAACGTCACACTCGACGGAGTCGTCCAGGACCCGGACGGTGAGGAGGGCTTCACGCACGGCGGCTGGTTCCGCCGGATCGGGGAGAAGAACCTGGAAGCGTAGGCCAAGGTCGAGTTCGACGAGTCGCTGGGCGCCGAGGCACTGCTGCTGGGCCGGCGCAGCGACGAGTGGTTCGCCACGCGATGGCTGTCCCGCGGCGGTGAATGGGCGGACAGGCTGAACAGCCTGCCCAAGTACGTCGTGTCGACTCTCCGAGAGCCCAAGTGGGGCAACGCGACGGTGCTCAAGGGCGACGTGGCCGACGAGGTCTCGAAGCTGAAGCTCGTCGACATCCGCCGGGCGTCGCCGGTGCCCATCGCCGCCGGGGAGCGATGGTTCGGACGGCAGGGTTTCGCGCCGGCGCTCGCCCGTCAGGC
>NZ_JBFAMX010000425.1:0-9002 GCF_040659615.1 Nonomuraea sp. NPDC049784 | reverse complement strand
GCAGCGTCGGTACGGGCCAGGGTGAGAGCGCCCGTGACCCGGCCGACGACACCCAGCGGCACGATGACGGCGGAGGCGGCGCCCAGTGCCTGGAGGAATCCCGTCTGGACGGCGGCCATGGGCGAATCAGGCGGAGTGGCGATCTCCTCTGGCCCCAGCAGGACCGGCTCGCCGCCGTGCAACACCCGTACCAGAGCGGAACGGGAGTGCTCGTCCACCGCAGGGAGGGCGCCCTGCCACGCTTCCTGATCAGCGTCACGGCCTTCGGGTCCGACCACCGCCACCCTTCGGACGCCCTCTTCCGTACGCAGGTCGATGGCTGCCCAGTCGGCCAGGCGGGGCACCAGCAAGCGACCCAGCCGGGCGATGGCCTCCTTGGTGTCCAGGGTCTGGGCCAGGGCTGTGGCGATCTCCGTGGCCACGGTCAGCCGGACCGTGAGGTCTTCCAAGGCGGTCACATGGGCGGCCAGGCCCCGCGCTGTTTTCCGGTCGGTCGTGTCGCCGGCGAACAGCACGGTCATGCCGAGCAGGTGGCCGTTCCTGGTCACGGGAGCGCAGAACCAGGTGACCGGGATGAGACGCCCGTCACCGCTCAGGAAGCTGTCTTTCTCGCCGCGGGCCGAAATGTGGCGAGTGAGAGTCGTGAGCAGCCGGCACCGCTCATCCGGAATGGCCGTGCCGTCGGCGCGGCGGTGCAGCAGGCCGTGAAAGTCTTGCCCCGTCATCGCCGACGCGGTACGGCCCAGCAGTTCTTCGGCGGTGGGGTTGACCGCGATGATCCGACCGGTGGAGTCCAGCACGGCCAAGCCGGCGCCCAGGTGGTCGAACACCTCCCGCCAGAACTCTGGCTGCGTCGCCCATCGCCGACCCTGGCCACCGGACGTGTTCCGTACCACGCCGTTCCTCCCACTGTAGACGTACCGCTACCAACCGGAGACAGCCGGCGGGCGTCGGTCGAGACGCCGTGTCCGGCGACACGGTGATGCCCCTGGTAATGATGCCCCTGGTAATGATGTTGCAGCCTGCTGCGAGCTGCGGCGGTCTCGCGAATGGCGGATGATAGGAGCGCGGTACGCGCCACGATGTTGTATCCGGGCAGCTTCTTCCTGCGCCAGCTCATCGACCTGGCCGCCCGACCTGACTATCCGTAGGCCACCGGGGCTCCTGTTCCTACCATCTGGTGATCACCGTACGAGATGGGCTTTTGTCCCCTTGGCTGTGCCTGGCATGTGAGAACGCGAATTTGACTCCCGCCGCAGCATACCTGCGGCCCTCTTATGAGCTTCGTGCAAATTCCAGAATTCGACACCAAGCGCGCGGGTGAAGTCAATTCGCTCATGAACGAGTGGCGGGCACAAACCGAGAGTTGGGCACGGTACTGCCGTAGGTCATGAAGGACTTTAGCTCCGAAAGCGGCATTCCGGGGAAGTCTCTCTGTCCCGGGTAAGGTATGCTAAAAATGCTAAGGATATTTCGTGCGTTGGCATTCAGGTCGGCGTCGTCCACGGCGATAGATCATTTGCGGATCCTTCGGGGCCCAGGCAGGTCAGGCGATCATGACGCCGACACTCCTTTCTCATCTCAAGCCGCTGAGCGCCGTCGCTTCCGCGATTCCGGTCAGCGACTCCACCGTCCGGCTCAGCCTGAATCCCCTGCTGGACCGGAGAGGCACCGTCGACGGGGCATGGTGGCCCCGCACCAGAGACGCCTCCGCCGAACTGCCCGCCCTCATCTCCGCCGTCGACCGGCGGCTCGGCAGGGCCGTCCTGCGAGTCGGCCTGTATCTGGACGCATGGGATCACATCCCGCGCCGCATCCCGGCCCGCGGCCGCCAGGTCAGAGTGGGCTGGTTCCGCCACGCCGACCCGCGCCTGATCACCCTTACCATCGCGGGGACCGAGCCCATCACCCTGCTGGTCATTCCACCCGGCACCGCGGACGGCCCGGCCGCAGCAGCCCTCACGCTCGCCGCCGCAGACACGATGGGCATCAGTCCCGGCGACATCCTCCACCCCGCCGTCCCGGACGAGGGCACACCCAGCCAGAACGGCGCTGCCTCGTGGGAGAACGAGGGCGGCAGCATCACCGATCGCGTGCCTGCACGACCCGCCGTCATCTGACCCTGCGCCGACCACCGCCCCCAGCGGTGACAGCCTCCCGGCGACGACTGTTCACTCGGCCGAGGAGGAACGTCGAGGCCCGCCATGGTCAGGCAGAGCGTGCGACCGCGCCTGTAGGCGAAGGCCAGCCGCCTTGTGCCAGCCGGTGAGGATGAGCAGGCGTCGCACCTGCGGGGAGGGCGACCGTAACGTCAGAACGTGCCCGCCACGCATGTCGGCGGTGGCGGTGACCAGGGAGCGCAGCCCTCCGACGTCGCAGAACGGCAGGCCGCCGAGATCGACGCAGAAGCTGCCACGGCCCGCCATCGAGGTCAGCACCCCGGTGAGGGCGGGCAGGGTGGAGCGGTCGAGTTCGCCCTCGATCCGCAGACCGCGAGATCGGCGAGCGGCGTGATGCGCAGAAGCCGGTCCGTGCTGGATGTGAGAGTGCCGATCATGTCCGTAGTGTTCATGCTGGCTCCTACGGGCGGAGAGGGCGGGACCCCGTGTGAGGCGGTCATGAACACGTTGCGCTGGGGCCGTCGTGAGCGGAGCCCGCTTCGCGTCGGCGTCGTAGCGGCAGGTCACCACACCCCGACCCACCGCGCCCCGGCGTGGGAGGGCGGCATCCAGGCTGAGTCGCTCTTGGCCGGGGCCGGTCATGGGGAAGGCTCGCGGCGTCGTGCGGCCAGGCGTGCCGGGGTCGGCCAGCGTACGTCGGTGGCCCAGCCGAGCCTTTCCAGCAGCCGGATCAGCCGGGCGGAGATGTCGATCTGGCCGGGTAGCACGCCGTGGCGGGCGCAGGTGGGGTCGGCGTGGTGGCCGTTGTGCCAGCTCTCGCCGAACGACAGGATCGCCAGCGGCCAGAAGTTCGCGGCCCGGTCCCCGGCGCGGGTTTTCAGCGGTCGCTCCCCGAAGACGTGGCAGATGGAGTTGATCGACCAGGTGATGTGGTGCAGCAGCGCGATCCGTACCAGCGCGCCCCAGAAGAACGCGGTCAGCGCGCCGTGCCAGGTGCCGGTGGCCAGCAGGCCGATGGCGGGTGGCAGCAGCAGCGAGGCTGCGACCAGCGGCACGAACAGCCGGTCCACCCGGCCGATGTCGGCGTCGGCGAGCAGGTCCTTGGCGAAGCGCCGCCGGTTGGTGAGGTCGCGCTGGAACATCCAGCCGACATGCGCGAAGAGCAGTCCCTTGGCCAGGCCGCGCACGCTGTGCCCGTAGCGCCAGGGCGAGTGCGGGTCGCCGTCGCGGTCGGCGAAGGCGTGATGGCGCCGGTGGTCGGCCACCCACTGGATGACCGAGCCCTGCACGGCCAGGGACCCGATCATGGCCAGGCCGATCCGCAGCCACCGGCCTGCCTTGAACGCGCCGTGGGTGAGATAGCGATGGAAGCCCACCGTGACGCCGAGCCCGGTCAGGACGTAGGCACCAGCTGCGATCGCCACGTCGGCCCAGCTCAGCCCCCAGCCCCAGGCCACCGGCACGGCGGCGGCCAACGCCGCGAACGGCACCAGCACGAACACCCAAAACGCGACCACCGCCGCGACCGGCTTACGCCCGTCGATGATCGGCGCCACGCCGACCCCCTCCCGATCGACGACGCCTGCACCCGTCGAAGCCATGCCGGTTTTCCTCCCTCGCACGTGCAGCGTCCTTTCGCCCCCGTTGGAACTGGTCAGCCTGCCCACGCACTTGGTGGCCACACCCCTTGGCGCTGCTTTTGGGACTATCAAGGTGATCTCGTGGCGAAAGCCCTGACGCTGGGGGAGTGCTCGCCAGACACTTCAGCCCAGCGAGTAGCGCCAGGCTCTCTTCTCGCGGCTCGACTACCCATGGTCACTGTTGTGGCATGACGCCAGCCCCTCCGCCCACCTTGCCACCGTCAACAACAGCGCCCGGCAACTCGCCCAGCGGCTTGGCTGGCTCGAACCAACGCCCAGGGAAGATGCTCCGACAGCCACCAGCCAGAGGGATGAGCCCGTGTGATACGTCGGCTCTGAACGCTGTATCCGGCGCGAAGCGCTGTGATCGGTTCTGAAGATGGATCCTTCCCGGATCGCTGGTTTCCGTACGGCACGCGTTGGGTGTTGGCTCAAGGTGAACAAGTTTGACCGTCCGCGCCGGCACTCACGCGGCGGCCGGCCCTCTGCTTCGACCGGTCCGGAAGACCGATCCCGCGCAGACATCGATGCACCACCATAGGAGTTCGGCTATGGGCATCATCGCTTGGATCATCCTCGGACTGGTGGCTGCCACAACCTGATCACCGGTCGGCGTTCGGACCGCCGGGCCGGCCGCCGATGACCCCGCCCAGCTCACCCCGGAGCTCACACTCCCGCCGTGATAGGGGTGATGCGTGATGCCCATCGCGGTCACCACAGTCGGCGCCATCCTCACCTTCGCCCTGGCGGACGGATCGGTGGGCGGCTTCGACCTGCGCATCACGGGCGTCATCCTGATGCTCGGTGGCGGCCTTGGGCTCCTGCTTTCCCTGCTTCTCCGCAACAGACCACGCCGGAACCAGCCAACCGCCTGCAGCCGCCAAGACGTCATCGACGACGGCCGCCACCCAGCTCGGTAGATCCACCCGGCTACGACGCCGGACAATGCGGAAACCGCGGAACCCGACAACCGTCATCCCTGACCAAAGCGGACGGCTGGCCCGACGGGACTGGCAGACGCCCCGCGATCGTCACACAGTTCCCACCGTAGGCCCGGGTACCGCCCGTACCCGGGCATCCCACCGTGGTGCTGCTCATACCCAGTGTGCACACTGCGGCCTATTTCGAGCACGCCTTCCCGGCCCGCACGATGGGAATGCTCGAATCGCTGCTCCACCCGGTAGGCGATGCCGCGGTCGCGTGATCCAGCAGGGTAACGCCGAACGCGCCACCGACATCGTGGCCACACCGGAGTTGATATGTGCGTGAAGGTGAGCGTTGGGCTCGTGAGGGGTCTCAATTTACCAATTTGAACTGCTTGGTAACGGGCTTGAGGATGGCTTTAGTTGAAGTGGGGGTCGCATTCGTGTGACTGTTTACAGGGGGACATAAAGTGATTACTACTCTGCGAAAGAAGGTCGCCAATGAGCGTGACACGGTTCCCGCTTACCCTGCGCGTCACCGTGAGCGGAGCGACTCCAGACGAGATCAGAGAGAACGCCAGGGCTCAGGCCCTCAACTTCTTCGGTCCCGACGCCGAACTGGACGTCATTAGTGCTGATGCCGAAGCGGAGGGTGAGCACCACAACCGCTACCGCGCGGCTGTCGTCTTCCGGCGGATTGCCTGACAACCATGGCACAGGCGCAGCCGATGCGCTATCGATGTCCCTGCCAGGGAGTACGGCCAGCGAAGTACCCACCACACGACGGCGGGCGTGACCGTTGAGCTGGTCGTGCAGGTGAACGGCGACTTGGCACTCCTGCCGCCCCCTCATCCTCGACCTGGCTAGAGCCTGGCCATGGTCCTACGGCAACGGCCATCCGGCTGGACCCCGCCACGCGTCCGCGGCGCGGTAGGCGGATGTGGAGGGCAGCTGTCTACAGCGTTCGACGCTGGGCAGGTGCCCCTTGCGGACGCTGGCGGAAGGAGCCGGCCTGCTCCTGCGTCGCTTCTCCAGCAGACTGGCCGAACTACCAGCACAGTAGCCCCAGGCGCGGCTGCTCGCACGACGTAGCCGCGCAGCGTCTCCTCCCGCACGTACCATTGCTGCGTCCAGCGCAGCGCGTCGTGCGGAATGCGCAGGCCTCGCTCATCCGCACCAACCCCACATTCGTGGCATCGGCAATGGGCACGCTGAGGATGTTGTGCTTGAGATCCCCCAAACGTGCCTGCTACGGCCGCCTCGGCTCCTTGGCCTCACCTGGCACGCCCTCGGCCGACAGGGGCGGGATCACCAGCTGTCTTCCTCATTGAGCCGGACCACGCCGGTGTCATCGGGCAGCGCCTGGGCCAGTGTCACATCAAGGTCGGGCAGCCCACCGCACAACTCCTCCTTGCCCTGCTCCAACGCCTCGGCGGGCTTGCCGACCACCTAGCAGAACCCGGCCCACCTCGGCACTGGCTGGTGGGGTTGCCGGCCGCCTGGCTGCTGGCCTTACCGGCCGGGCGGCAGACGCTCGGGGCGCGGTTCGGGCTGTTCATCGAGCTCACCACGACGACCGCGCTGCTGCTCGCCCGGTTCCGTCGAGGGCTTCCGAGCCAGCCCAATTGAGACATTCGGCCACTTGCTACTATTCGTGCGAGTAGTATCTGCTGTGGCTGGTGCTCCTGGGGTGCCAGTGACCGTGTCCCTTCCCTGTCTGGAGCGTGCGCATGGTGTCCACCTCTGCCCCACCTCGGCGACGGCAGATGGCCAGCAAGGTGCCCCTGGTCACTGCGACCTTCTGGGTCATCAAGATCCTTTCGACGACGGTGGGGGAGACGTTCGCGGACTACCTCACGGTCAATGTCGGGCTCGGCCCGGTACTGACCGACGGTCTGGTGTTCGTCGTACTGGCCGCGGCCCTGGTCCTGCAGGCGTCCTCTCGCCGCTACACCCCGTGGATCTACTGGCTGTCCGTGGTCTTGGTGAGCATCTCGGGAACCCAGATCACCGACTTCCTCACCGACACGCTCGGGATCAGCCTGTACGTCAGCACCACGCTGTTCGCGGTGCTTCTGGCCGTGGTCTTCACCGTCTGGTATCGGCAGGAGATGACGCTGTCGATCACCGCGATCAACACACCCCGGCGGGAGGCGTTCTACTGGGGCGCCATCCTGACCACGTTCGCGCTCGGCACCGCGGCAGGCGACCTGGCCACCGAGGCGTTGAGCCTCGGCTTCCGCAACGGCGCGCTGCTGTTCGGCGGTGCCTTCCTCGTCACGCTGGTGCTGTGGCGGGTCGACGCCTGGCAGGTGCCGGCGTTCTGGGCCGCCTACATCCTGACCCGCCCGCTGGGCGCCGCGGTCGGTGACCTGCTGACCCAGGACCATTCGCTCGGTGGTTTCGGCCTGGGCGCAACCAGGACCAGCATGCTGTTCTTCGCCGTCATCGTCGTGCTGGTCACCCGCGAGCAGGTGGCCGCGACCAGGGCCCGCCGCGCGGGCTCGCACGCCGAAGGCAAGTCGGGCGGGGCGAGCGTGGGCCGGCCTGCGGACCTGGTGTGGGCGGCCGCCGGCATCATGGTCGTCGTCGGGATCGGCAGTTGGATGTCAGCAGGCGCCGCAGGCCAACCCGCCGCCTCCCCCGCGGCGGTGAAGCAGGCATCGAGTCCCAAGCTCGGGGACCTGTCGTCCTTCGCCGGCATCATCGACGAGGTCAACGCGCTCACCACCAAGGGTGACCTGGCCGGGGCGAAGGCTCGGATCAAGGATCTCGAGGTGGCCTGGGACGCCGCAGAGGCAGGTCTCAAGCCCCGCTCGCCGAGCGACTGGCACGCCCTGGACGGCGCGATCGACGGGGCGCTGACCGCGCTGCGGGCCGACTCTCCGACTCAGGCGCGATGTGGTGCGGCGATGAAGACCCTCGAGAAGACCCTGAAGCACCTGCAGGCCTGAGCCCGCACCTCGACCCGTGCAAGCTACGATTGAGGTCTGTAGTAGATGCCGGGGGTGGGAATGACCGAGTCGCCGCGAAGGTCGGGCAGGCGATCCCCGGGCGTCCTGGAGCAGGAGATCCTGGACTGCCTGACTGAGGCCGGTCGGCCGCTGACCCCCGGTGAGGTGCGAACCCAGCTCGGTGGCGAACTCGCCTACACCACCGTCATGACCACCCTCGCCCGGCTGCACAAGCGAGGGCTGGCCGAGCGAGAGCCCTCCGGCCGGGCCTACGCCTACCGAGTGGCCTCCGACGCCGAGGCGGCGCAGTCGATCGCCGTGGCCGCGCAGATGAGCCGCCTGCTCGGGAAGGGCGGCGACCGCGCCGGTGTCCTTGCTCACTTCGTCGCTGACCTCGGTCCCGAGGACGAGCAACTGCTCACCGAGCTGTTGCGCGGCCTCGAAGACGGTCGCCAGGGGCGGGGGAGTGCCCGCCGGACAACGGGCGAGTGAGCGGTGGCGTGGCTGGTGTGGACACCGCTGGTGGCCAATCTCGTGCTCGGCCTCCTCGGTCCGTGGTTCGCGCGAACCCTGCCGCCCGGGATGGCCGTCCGGCTGGTCCCGATCGCGATGGTGGTCGTGGCCATGGGCACGGGGACGGTGCTGACCACGCTGGGGTTCCTGTCATTCGCGCAGGTACCTGAGGTGGCGCGGCTCGGGAGCTGGTCCGCGGGCCGGCTCGGCGCCGAACAGCCGTGGCCGGTGGCGGCCGAGGCGGTGGCCGGGATATGCGCCGCGCTGCTGCTCGCCGCAGGTTTGCATACGACCGCGCGGGTGATTCGCGAGCTGGTCAGAGTCGCGGGTACCGCCCGGGGGCTGGTACCGGGCCCCGACGGGGTGGTCATCGTGCCCGGTGCCGTGCCGGACGCCTACACGCTTCCAGCCCTACCCGGAACTCCCGCACGTGTTGTCGTGACGACCGCCATGCTGCGCGCTCTGGACGGTGAAGAACGCCGTGTGCTGTTCGCCCACGAGGCAGCTCACGTCTCCGGTCGACACCACCTCTACGTCCAGGTGGCGCACGTCGCCTCCGCGACCAACCCCCTCCTGCGCCCCACCGCCCGCGCGGTGCGGTTCGCGGTCGAGCGAGCCGCCGACGAAGCCGCGGCGCGCCGGCTCGGCAACCGTCAGCTGGTCGCCCGCGCGCTGGCCCGTGCGGCACTTGCCAAGGCCGCCGCGCTGCGCGCCGATGACCTCGGCCAAGGATCCACCGGCACCTCCTCCGCCAGCCTCGACCCCGAAGCCCTCACCGATGAGGAACTCGCCGGAACCCTATGGGTCATGATCGCCGCCGGGCACGAGACCACCGTGAGCCTGCTACTCAAC
>NZ_JBFAMX010000424.1:0-9030 GCF_040659615.1 Nonomuraea sp. NPDC049784 | reverse complement strand
GCCGCGAAGACCACGGCGTCGGCGCCCTCGACGATCTCCGTCACCTCTTCGAGGGCCGCCTTCTCCAGGTCGCACACGACGGCCTCGGCTCCGGTGGCCTCGACGTCGGCGACATGGGCGGGATTTCGTACGATGCCGACCGCGCCCGACTTGAGGCGTTCCGCCAGCCTGAGCGCGATCTTCCCGTGCCCACCCGCGATGATGATCCGCATAATCGTCCATGGTGTCATGGACCTATGAACGCGTTCCCTGAGGCCCCGACCCCGGCATTTCTTTTCGACCTGGACGGCACCCTGATCGACAGCGTTTACCAGCACGTCATCGCGTGGCGGCAGGCACTGTCCAGCATGGGGATCGACCTGTCGGTGTGGCGGATCCACCGTCGCATCGGCATGAGCGGCGGCCTGTTCGTCAGCGCGCTGCTGCGCGAGACCGGACTGAAGCTGACACGGGAGCAGATCGACCAGTTGCAGACCACGCACATGGAAGCTTACGAGCAGCAGGTCCACTCCGTGCGGCCGCTGCCCGGCGCGGCCGAGCTGCTGTCGGAGCTGACCTCGCGCGGCGTGCCCTGGGCGATCGCCACCAGCGGGTACGCCCGCACGGCGCGGCTGGCGCTGGGCATGCTGGGATTGCCCGAGGACACCCCGATGATCACCCGCGATCTGGTGCGGAGGGCCAAGCCGGACCCCGACCTGTTCCTCGCGGGTGCGGCCCTGGTGCACGTGGACCCGGCGCATGCCATGGTGGTGGGCGACAGCGTCTGGGACCTGCTCGCCGCCCGCCGGGCCGGCGCGCTGGGCATCGGGCTGCAGTCCGGCGGGTACGGCAGGGACGAGCTCGAACGTGCCGGGGCGTTCAGGGTCTACGCCGATCCGGCAGACATGCTGGACAGGCTGGACGAGCTGGGGGTGCGGCAGAGCGACTGAGGCTGGAATATCCCGCGGAACCACCGGGCTGGATCATGCGTATCCCCCACAAAGGAGCTTGAGATGGACTTGGCAGACATCGGCGTCACCGGCCTGGCCACCATGGGGCGCAACCTGGCCCGGAACCTGGCCAGGCACGGATACGCCGTGGCCGTGCACAACCGGACGTACGGCCGCACCCAGCAGCTGGTCAAGGAGTTCGGCGGGGAGGGCACGTTCGTCCCGTCCGAAGACCTGGCGGCCTTCGTGGCGTCGCTGAAGCGGCCGCGGCGGGCGATCATCATGGTGAAGGCGGGGGCCGGCACCGACGCGGTGATCGACCAGCTCGCCGAGCTGATGGAGCCGGGCGACATGATCGTCGACGGCGGCAACGCGCACTTCGAGGACACCAGGCGGCGCGAGGCGGCGCTGCGCGAGCGTGGCCTGCACTTCGTCGGCACGGGCATCTCGGGCGGCGAGGAGGGCGCACTGAACGGGCCCAGCATCATGCCCGGCGGCTCCAAGGAGTCGTGGGAGGCGCTCGGGCCGATCCTCCAGGACATCTCGGCCAAGGTGGACGGGGTGCCGTGCTCGGTGCACGTTGGCCCCGACGGTGCCGGACATTTCGTGAAAATGGTCCATAACGGCATCGAATACTCGGACATGCAGCTCATCGCCGAGTCCTACGACCTGCTGCGGCAGGCCCTGGGGGCGACGCCGGCCGAGCTGGCGCAGGTGTTCCGGGAGTGGAACCGGGGCGATCTGGACTCGTACCTGATCGAGATCACCGCTGAGGTGCTCGACCAGGTGGACGCCGAGACGGGCAAGCCGTTCGTGGACGTGGTGGTCGACCAGGCCGAGCAGAAGGGCACCGGCCGGTGGACCGTGCAGAGCGCGCTCGACCTGGGCGTGCCGGTGACGGGCATCGCCGAGGCGACCTTCGCCCGCGCCCTGTCCGGCCACCCTGAGCAGCGTGCCGCCGCCGCGTCCCTGCAGGGGCCCAGCCTCTCCGGGGTCGGAGGGCGCGAGCTGGTGGAGGACGTGCGACAGGCCCTCTACGCGTCCAAGATCGTCGCGTACGCGCAGGGCTTCGACCAGATGGCCGCCGCCTCGCGCGAGTACGGCTGGGACCTGGAGCTCGGGGCGATGGCCACGATCTGGCGCGGCGGGTGCATCATTCGCGCCAAGTTCCTGGACCGGATCCGGGCCGCGTACGACGCCAACCCGGCGCTGCCGACGCTGCTGGCGGACCCGACGTTCGCGGCCGCTCTGGACGCGGCGCAGGAGGCGTGGCGGCGCGTGGTGACGACCGCGATCCAGATCGGCGTGCCCACGCCCGGCTTCTCCTCGGCCCTGGCCTACTACGACGGCCTGCGCCGCGACCGCCTCCCGGCGGCGCTGGTGCAGGGGCTGCGCGACTTCTTCGGCGCGCACACGTACCACCGGGTGGACAAGGAAGGGGCCTTCCACACGGACTGGTCCGGCGACCGCACGGAACACCCGGCGTAACACGCGCCCGGGGCCGGTCGCTGACGGCGGCGGGCCGACCCTGGGTCGTGGGCCGGTGCGGGTGATGGCGGGGCGGTGACGGTGCAAGGATGTTCAAGACCAGGCCGCCTCGTCGCCGCCAGGCTGGGCGCATGACAACAACTCTTACCTCCATCGTCATCGACTGCGCCGACCCCGCCGCCCTGGCGGGCTTCTATGCCAAGGCCACCGGCTGGCAGGTCGGCTCGGGCGACGCCGACTTCGTCGGGCTCGAAGGCGGCCCGGTGTCGATCGCGTTCCAGCGGATCGACGGCTACCAGGGGCCCGGCTGGCCGAACGGCGGCAAGCATGTGCACCTCGAGTTCAAGGTCCCCGACGTCGAGGCCGCCAAGAAGGAGCTGGCCGGGCTCGGCGCCACCGTGCCCGACTTCCAGCCGGGCGGCGCCGACTGGACCGTGCTCATCGATCCCGAAGGCCACCCCTTCTGCGTCATGGAAGGCTAGAGGTCCGCGAGAACCGGCCTGGCGTCGGCCACCGACGGCCCCAGGGGCGCCGCCGGTCGGGAACTCCGGCCCCTTCGTCCTCACCCCGGGCCAAGCCGGCGACAGCCCGCAGTTTCGCGCCGTCCCGGCCCGGATCAAGATCCGCCCGCGCATCCGCCCGGACGCGGTGGCCGCCCACAAGGCCTACTCCTCCCACGCCAACCGCCGCCGGCAGCATGGACGTCGGCCGACGCCGAGGATCAGGGCGGGTCAGTGTGCGGTGGCCCGGACGGCATCGTCGATCAGATCCGCGACGCGCTCGGGGTGAGCGAGCATCACGAGGTGTGAGGAGTGGACCTCGACGGTGGTCATGCGGGCTCGTTGGTAGCCGTAACGCTCGACGTCGGGGTTGATGGTGCGGTCAGCCGTGGCGACCAGGCCCCAGGAGGGCTTGGTCTTCCAGGCCGCGGCCGGGGCTTTCTCGGTGAAGGCCTGCGCGGCCAGCGGGCGCTGGGAGACGGCGAGGACAGAGGCGAGGCCAGGGTCGACGTCGGCCGCGAAGACCGCTGGGAACTTGTCGATCTGAACCGATACGTCGGTGCCGGGAGCGGTGGAGCCCTCGATCGGGAAGGGGGTGTAGACGAGGGCGCCGGCGAGGTCGGAGTCGGGGAAGCGGCCCTGCAACTCGCCCAGGCTCTCGCCTTCCTCCAGGGCGTAGCCGGCCAGGAAGACCAGTGCCTTGACGTTGTCTTCGATCCCGGCGACCGTGATGACGGCGCCGCCGTAGGAGTGGCCGACCAGGATGACCGGGCCGGGCACTTGGCGGACGATCGAGGCGATGTAGGCGGCGTCGCCGAGCAGGCTGCGGTTGGGGACCGCGGGGGCCACCACGCTCAGGCCGCGGGCGAGCAGCTTGGGGATGACACGGGCGAAGCTGGACGCGTCGGCGAACGCACCGTGGACCAGGATGACGGTCGGGCTGTCAGGACGTGACATGGCACACTCTTTCTGTTGATGTGGTGTTGATCGGCAGATGGGCGGCCCGAGAGGTCACGGGTTCGCTGCCTGAGTGATGTCTGGGAGCGCGGGCGACTGCCCTCGGGTCAGCTTGTGTGGGTGAGGGTGTGCAGTTTGTGGAACGCCTGGGTGACGGCCGCCTCGGCCGTGTAGCGCGCCGCAGCATCACGAGGTCGACGCATGTGATGCACGCCGGGCGAAGCACCACGGGCATGTACGGAACGGTAAGGGTGATCGGGGAGGGTACCTTGCCCGCCAGTGCCCTGTTTCTGATCTGTCCGTGCCCTTTGGCACTTCCAGTCCGTCCGCGTCCCGACGTACGGCGACGGCTCAAGGGCCTGTGCTGTTGATGATGCCCGCGCGGTCGCCGCTGCCCACGCCGAAGACCATCTGCGGCTGGTGGTCCACGAAGAGCATGACCGCGTTGTCCGGGGTGAGCAGATCAGGGCTGGGAACAGGCCTGGAGACAGTGGCGACACCCGTGCCGACCTCCGGTTTTGCACAGCTGTAGTCTGCGGTGCGGTGGCCAGGAGACGGCAGCCGCATCGCAGGGCGGGGGGCGGGATGGAACGGTCAAGTCATGATCTCCGTTTCACGGTGCTCGGGCCCGTGCGGGCCTGGCGGAACGGGTCGGAGCTTGAGCTCGGGCCACCGCAGCAGCGGGCCTTGCTGGCGCTGCTGCTCGCGGACGCGGGCCGTGCGGTGACTCTCGAGGAGATCGTGGACGTGCTCTGGCGGCGCGATCCCCCGGCCAGCGCGGTCAACATCGCGCAGCGGTACGTCGGCAAGCTGCGCAGGCTGCTCGACCCGGAGCTGCCGCCGCGCTCCGAGGGGACCCTGCTGATACGTGGCGGGGGCGGATATCGGCTGGAGGCGGCGCCCGACGGCGTGGACCTGCTGGTGTTCCGGCGCAGTGTGGAGCAGGCCCGGCAGGCGGATGAGGCGGGAGAAGCCGAGCTGTGCGTGCGTTTGCTGGTGGAGGCGCTGGACCTGTGGCGGGGGCCGGTGGCGGCCAACGTGGAGGTGGACGTACGCACCCAGCCGATGTTCGTCGCGTTGGAGCGGGAGTACGTGAGCGCGGTACGCCAGGCGGCGGACGTGGCGCTGCGCGCCGGTTCAGCAGGGCGGGCAGTGGCGGCGGTTCAGCGGGCGGCTGAGGCGTACCCGCTGGACGAGTCGTTGCAGGCCAGGCTGATCCGTATGCTCGCGGCCGCCGGACAGCAGGCGGCCGCGTTCGCGGTGTTCCATGCCCTCCGTGACCGGCTCGCGGGCGAGCTGGGCGTTGACCCTGGTCCTGAGGTTTGTGCGGCGCACGCCGCCGTCCTGTCCGAGTCCGCCGCTCCCCCCGCACAGCCCGCCCAGCCCGCCCAGCCCGCACGTCCCGTGCCGGGGCTTCCTGCGGTGGTGCCGGCCCAGTTGCCCGTGGATTTGGCCACCTTCACCGGGCGCCACGACCATGTCGCGGAGTTGCTCGAACTGATGCCAGGTGTGCACCAGACCGTCCTCATCGGCGCGATCGGCGGCATGGCCGGGATCGGCAAGACCGCGCTGGCGATCCACGTCGCGCACCGGCTCACCCACCGTTTCCCCGACGGCCAGCTTTACATCAACTTGCGCGGCTTCGATCCGAGCGAAGAGGCCCTGGCCCCGGCCGACGTGCTGCGCGGATTCCTGGAAGCCCTCGACGTGCCGCCTGAGCGCGTGCCATCGGGCCTGGACGCGCGGGCCGCGCTGTTCCGCAGTTTGCTGGCCGGGCGGCGGATGCTCATCCTGCTCGACAACGCGCGCGAGACCGCGCAGGTGACGCCGCTGCTGCCGGGCAGCCCGGGCGCACTCGTTCTGGTCACCAGCAGGAACCACCTGTTCGGACTGGTCGCCATGCACGGCGCGCATGCGCTTGTCCTGGACGTGCTGCCGGCCGATGAGGCACGCGACTTCCTGGCCCGGCGGCTGGGCGAAGGCCGGGTAGCGGCCGAGCCGGAGGCGACCGAAGAGATCATTTCCCTGTGCGCGCGGCTGCCGCTGGCGCTGGCGATCGTGGCGGTCCGCGCAGCCGCGAACCGCGCCTTCACCCTGTCGTCCATCGCGGCCGAGTTGCGCCACGCGGACGGCAGCCTGCGCGCGTTCACCGGCCCCGACGCGGCCGTCGACGCCAGGGCCATCTTCTCCTGGTCCTACGAGAAGCTCAGCGAGCCTGCGGCCCGGCTGTTCCGGCTGCTCGCCGTTCACCCCGGCAGTGGCGGGGCCGGCCTCGACGCGGCCTCCGCGCTCGCCGGCGCTCCGGCGCAGACGCTCCTGGCCGAGCTGGTCGCAGCCAACCTCCTCACCGAGACGTCGCCCGGACGGTACGCCTTCCACGACCTCCTGAACGCCTACGCCGCTGAACTCGTCGGTCAGGACGAGGGCCGTGAGGCACTGCGGCGGGTGCTGGACTACTACCTGCACACGGCGCATGCCGCCTACCGGGTGAGGGCGCCGTTGAGGAAAGGGATCACGGTGGAGCCGTCCCTTCCGGGTGTCCCGGAGACACACTTCGCCGACGACGAACGGGCGGACGGCTGGCTGCGGATGGAGCGCCGCGCACTGGTGGCCGCCGTCCAGGCGGCGGCGCAATCAGGGTTCGACACGCACGCCTGGCAGCTGGCCTGGGCGCTGACGGAGTTCCTTGACCGCAGGGGTTACTGGGAGGAGGCGCTGACCACCCATCGGACGGCGGCCCAGGCCGCCGAACGGCTGGGTGATCTCGGTGCTCAGGCCCATGCCCATCACAGCCTTGGCGGCGCGGCAAGCAATCTGGGGCGCACGAACGAGGCGCTCGAATACCTCTCCCGCGCAGTCGAGCTGTTCGGCGAAGTGGGTGATCTCGATAACCAGGCGCAGGCCACGCGCTATGTCGCCTACGAGCTGAACAGGCAGGGGCGGCCCGCGGAGGCGTTGGCCTGTACCGAGCAGGCGCTTGAGCTGTTCACGGCAGGGGATGACGTCCGGGGGCAGGCGACCACGCTCAACGACGTCGGTTGGTACCACATGCAGCTCGGTCACTACCAGCAGGGCCTGGAATACTGCCAAAGTGCGGTCGAGCGACTGGCGGAGATGGGATTTCGCCGGGGGGAGGCCGCGGCCTGGGACAGCGTCGGGTACGCCAGGCACCGGCTCGGGCAGTTCGAGCAGGCCATCACCGCCTATCGGCGCGCGGCGGAGTTGCGCAACGGCGCGGGAGACCGGTATCCGGAGGCATCGTCGCTTGGGCGGCTGGGGGACGTGCACCGGGAGGCCGGAGAGCCCGAGGCCGCGCGTAAGGCGTGGCAGGCCGCCCTGGCGATTCTCACCGACCTGCGCCATCCGGCGGCAGACGAGGTCAGGGCCAAGCTGGCGACTCTCTGAACTGCCCTGTCACAGATCTCGCACAGTTCATACACAGGGTTCTTCCTAGGCTCGACACGCCTAGGAAGGACGCACTCCATGCCTGCTCGCGTGATGAGCCGTGCCGGGCTGCGGGGGTGCGAAGCCGCACTCGCCCGTCTTGACCATCCGCTTTTCGCCGTGCGCCGCGCTTGTCGCGCCGCCGTCGCGGGGTGCCGCCTTCCGGGTTGGCGTAGCCGTCCGTTCCGTGTCGGCTGCGGCTGCGTTCATTCTTGCCGAGGGGAGAGCAGGTTGAGCCTGGTGTTGACGACCGCTTCTGTTCCTGACCGTGACAAGGTCGCCTACTGGAACGACGCGGTGAGCAGGACGCTGGTGCCGATGACCGTCGTCCCGCAGGGCGACGGGCCCTTCGTCGGCCGGCTCGCGACCGACCGCCTCGGATACCTTCGGGTCTCGACCATGGAGGCCGACGCCAAGCGGATCAGCCGCACACCGGCGCTGATCGCGCGCTCGCCGGAGGCGTTCGTGGCGGTCGGTGTCCAGATGTCGGGCACGGCGACCTTCATCCAGGACGGCCGGCGGGCCGAGGTGGGCGAGGGGGACCTGGTGGTGTACGACACGACGCGGCCGTACTTCTTCGACTATCCGCAGCGGTTCTCCATGCACGTCTTCCAGCTGCCCCGCCGCGTGCTGGGCGTTCCGGAGAGCGACATCCGGCAGGTCACCGGGACAGCCATCGACACCGAGGACGGCTTCGGCGCGGTGCTGCTGCCCTTCCTGGCCACGCTGGCCGCCTCGGCGCACGCCTACACGCCGGCCGTGGCGGACCGGTTGGCCGGCAACGTCGTCGACCTGTTCTCCACTCTGGTGGCCGAGCGGACCCGCGAGGTCACCCAGGACGCGGACGCCGCCCGTACCCACCTCGTCCTGCGGGTTCGCGATCATATCAACCAGAATCTGGGCGATCCGGACCTGTCGCCGGAGAGCATCGCGCAGGCGCATCGGATTTCGGTCCGCTATCTGCACCGGATCTTCGAGGGTGAGGGGATCACGGTCGGCCGGCTCATCCAGCAGCGGCGCCTGGAGGAGTGCGGGCGCGAGCTGGCCCGCCGTAGCAGGACGGCGCCCACCGTGTCCGCCGTGGCCCAGCGATGGGGGTTCGTCAATCCCGCCCACTTCAGCCGCGCCTTCCGTGCCGTCTACGGTGTGTCCCCTCGTGAATGGCGCAGCCTTCGCGCCGCCGAAGGCGATGGCAGGCCGGGGCCGGGCTTCTCTGCGGGGGTCGGCCTGCTCAGCGCCGATCACCGGTGACCTTCGCGCCCGGCTCGGTGTGAACGGCCAGTGACCGCGACGATTTCCGGCCGCGAGCTGACCGCGGACTGTCGAGCAGGTAAGGTGCCCGCTCGGAACGGTGCGGGCCGCCATGTGCTCGTGGTGGCGGTGCCTTGGTTCACGACCGCGCTGCCGCATCGCAACCGCCGATCGGCCGGGGCACGTGGCGCACCGGAAGAACCCATTCACCTCACGCCTTCGTGGCCTTCTCGGCAGGAGATCGTGTGATCGACACCGCCTCGCCGTTCGATCGGCACCCGGTCCTGGATCTCCCCTCCCAGGTGTTCGTGGACAGGCACGTCTGTCCGCCGTCAGCGGTGGGCCCGGATCCGGACCTGGAGCGGGCGCGGCGGGCCCTGGCCGATCTGCAGGGCGGAGACCGTCTCCCCGAGGACGCGGCCACGTCGGCGGAGTGGTTCGCGCTGCCTGGCGGGCCGACC
>NZ_JBFAMX010000423.1:0-9035 GCF_040659615.1 Nonomuraea sp. NPDC049784 | reverse complement strand
GAGCCGCTGGCGCATCCCCAGCGAGAAGCCCCGGACCCGGTCGTCGGCGACGTCGGTGAGCCCGACCTGCTCCAGCGCGTCGTCCACGTCGGCGGTGCGCCCGGCTTCGTACCGGCGCAGTGAGGCCAGGGCCGAGAGGTTCTGCCGCGCGCTGAGCGAGGGATAGAGCCCGGGTCCGTCCACGAAGCCCGCGACGCCGTCGGGGACGGCGAGCGTCCGCCCAACCGGCGTGCCCAGGATCTCGAGGCGGCCGCTGTCCGCGACCGCCAGGCCCAGCAGCAGACCGAGTAGCGTCGTCTTGCCCGCGCCGTTCGGGCCGACCAGGCCGTGGACCTGCCCGCTCGCCACGTCGAGGTCGACGCCGTCGAGTGCGATCATATCACCGAAGGACTTCGTAATCCCGCGGGCCCGGACTGCGGGGGGCCTGTGCATGTCGGTCTCCCTAAGCTTGATCTACAGCAGGAACCTAGAGATCGCGGTTGGCCTTGGGAGGGCGCGCAGCCGAACGTTGGGCAAAATCGCCCCTCCACCCGGCGATCGCACGGTCGGCCCGGACCGGCCATGGTCCGCAACTGACGCAGCGATAACCGGCGGCTGACTTTTCGCTGGGTAGCGTGGGGGCGTAAAGATTGATATTTGCCTCGATCCACTTAGGTGTCTCCCATGTCGACATACTGGGACCTCAAACACCGGCTGACCGACGCGATCAACGCTCACGACCTGCAGAGAGTGCTCGACTGTTACAGTCCGGACGCTGTCTACATCGCGCCATCAGGCATCGCGGAAGGACATGAGCAGATCGCCTGGGTCTACGAGCACCTCTTCAGGGGATTCCCGGACTTTCACGCGACGGCGTGGTTCGAGCTCGCTGATTGCGACAACCCGGCCATCACGGAATGGACATATACCGCCACCCACACGGGACCTGTTCTTCTGCCGGATGGGCGCGAGATAGAAGGAACGGGCCGCCGCATCGCCCTCCGCGCCTCATGCGCCGCTCATGTCGAGAACGGAAAGATCATCTCGCATCGCGAATACTTCGATCAGCTGGAGCTGTACAGCCAACTCGGCTTCGGCTTGGAGCTCAAGGCGGCCTCTACGTAGCCGCCTACGGCACGACCACCGGTCCGTCACCCCCGCGCATGACCTGCCGGCCGACATCGTGGCCGTCGTACCGGCGAGCGAGGCCGAGGCGTGGAACGGAGGTCGGCATGGATCGCAGAGCGGCGGCGAGGGCGCCGGCCGCCGGCCGGAGGCTTGTTCTCGCGACGTGCCCCGGATGTGCCCAAAGGTGCACATCCGGGGAGGCGCCGTCAGGCCGGGGTCGAGCCGAAGTCGGCCGTGTGGTGGGCGGCCCATTGTGCGTAGGTGAAGGCTGGCCGGCCGGTGACTTCCTTGACCGTCGGGACTGTTTGCGCGGTCTTGCCGTCCCTCGCGGCGAACCCATCGATGAGCTCATCGATCACTGGAGCGGGCATTCCGTGGAGGAGCATCTGGTCCCGGAATTGTTCTCGGGGTTGCTCCTCGAACCGCAGCGGCCGCCCGATCGTCTCCGCGATGATCCGCACGCGGTCGATCTGGGTCAGCGACTGGGGTCCGGTGAGTAGGTATGCCTCGCCGACACGCCGATCGAGAAGGGCGCGTACGGCGACCGCGGCGATGTCGCGCGGGTCGACCGGAGCGAGTGCGGCATTGCCGTACACCCCGCGGACAACTCCCCCGTTGATGATCTGGGGTGCCCAGACAAGGTCGTTGGTCATGAACGCGTCGGGGCGCACGAAGGTCCAGGGCAACCCGGACGCTTCTACGGCCCGTTCCAGTCGCAGGTGTTGTTCGCCGATCCACCCAGGCGTGGGAAACGTGACGGTCGATGAGGACAGCAGCACGACATGCTGCAGGTCCGCTTTCCGCGCCGCTTCGAGGAATCCGTCGACGGCGTTGAAGACGGGGAACAGGAATGCCCGGTCGACGCCGGACAGCGCTTCCGCCAGGGTTTCCGGTCGGGTCAGGTCGCCGGGCACGACCTCGACCTCGTCCGGAAAGGAACGGTCGCCGGGATTGCGGGTGATGACGCGTACCTTCTCGCCCGCGTCGAGCAGTTGGCGGACGATGTTGGCACCGACGTTTCCGGTGCCACCGGTTACCAGGATCACAGTTGAGATCTCCTTCTTTTCTTTCTTCGGGCTGGTTATCGACGCGTGGGCTTTGTTCGGGGGGGGGCCAGGCTGGCGATGCGTTCGCGTGGTTTATGCGGGCGGCGATATCCGGCCATGCCTCAAGGAAGCGGGCCTGTGGCCGCGCAGCCGCCAGTGCGGAGCTGTGCGGGAGCAAATGCGTCTGGCTCAGGACAGCCTCGTTACCGGCACACCAGGTCCGGGAGCGCCGGCGGCGGTTGTGGTCAGTTCGTGGGCCGGCGGGCCCGGGTCGCCTCGCGGACGACCGCCCAGGCGTCCGCCACCGGACCCACGTGCGCGAGCTTGTCGGGGTTGAGTACCGTGCGGATTGCCTGGATCTGTCCGTCGAGGATGTCGAGCGTCCAGGTGTTGAGGACCTTGCCGTTCCTGTCGCGGAAGATCGCGCCCGGTTGGCCGTTCACCTGGTGTGGCTCCACGACGCCGCCGATCTGGGCGAACGGCGAGACGAGGGCGGCGAGCGCCCGGGCCACGTTGCCGGCGCCGAAGATGCCCGTGCCCCATTGCGGGGCCTTGCCGCCGCTGTCGCTGACCATGTGAACGTCGGCGGCGAGGAACTCCCGCAGCCCGTCGACGTCCCCTTCCCTGAAGGCGTCGAAGAATCGCTCGGCGAGTTCCTCGCGCTCTTTGCGGTCGGCCTCGAACCGGGGCCGGCCCGCGTCCATGTGGCGGCGCGCCCGCATCGCGAGCTGGCGGCACGCCGCCTGTGAGCGCCCCACCGCCGACGCGACGTCACCGAAGTCGAACCCGAACACCTCGCGCAGCACGAAGACCGCGCGTTCGAGCGGGCTGAGCCGTTCGAGCAGGAGCAGGGCCGTCATCGACAGCGAGTCGGCCAGCTCCGCCGAGCGCTCCGGGTCCTGGTAGGGGTCGGTCAGCAGCGGCTCGGGGAACCACGGCCCGACGTACTCCTCGCGCCGGACGCGGGCCGAGCGCAGCACGTCGATGGAGATCCGGGTGACCACAGCCGAGAGGAATGCCTTGGCTGAGGCGGGTTGGGTCGGGGAGGCCTGGTAGCGCAGCCAGGTCTCCTGGACCGCGTCCTCGGCCTCGCTCACGCTGCCGAGGATCCGGTAGGCGATCGAGAACAGCAGCGGCCGCAGGTCTTCGAACTCCTCGGCGCGGGTCATGCCAGCTCTTCCTTGAAGCCCTGCCGCCAGGAGGGGTAGCGCAGCTCCCAGCCGAGCTCCCGCTTGGCCTTGGCGTTGGAGAAGCCGCGCCCCTCGGTCATCATCGTCACCGCCACTTCCCCGGCCAGCGGCCGGGCCAGCCAGGTGGGGACCCGCATCGGCCGCTTCGCTCCCGCGCACGCGGCCAGGTAGGGCAGCCACTGGTTGGCCGGGGCCGGTTCGTCGTCGACGATGTTGAACACACCTCTCGCCTGCTGCTCCACAGCCAGGACGGTAGCGCTCGCCGCGTCGTCCAGATGCACCCACGAGCAGTAGCCGGCGCCACCCCCGACCACCGGGAACTGCCGCTTACGCACGGGCTCGACCAGGTCGTCGGTGGCGCCCGGCCCATAGAACCAGCCGTATCGCAGGACCGCGCCGCCGGCCTTGACGACCACGTCCTCGACATGGCCGACAGCCGTCATCCCAGGCTCCGCCGGCGTCCCCGTCATCGGGTCCACAGGGTCCTGCTCGGTCTTCACCCAGCCGCCCTCACGGATGCCGTTCCAAGCGGCGTAGCCCTGCGCGACGAAGTTGGTCACGCCGGTCGCCTCCGCGGCGGCCAGCAGGTGGTCCGTCCCCTCGGTGCGCAGCCGGTTGGTGCCGGCGAACCACTGATCCATGTGCTTCATATCGGGCTTGCCGGCGTGCGCCACGGAAATCGCGGTCATCTGGTGCACGATCACCTCCGGCCGGGCCTTGGCCACCGCCTCACCGACCGACACCGCATCCAGTCCGTCCATCACGACCGCCTCGGCGCCCAGCTGCTCAACCAAGCCCAACTTGGCCGCGCTCGTCGTCGTAGCCGTCACCTGGTGACCCCGGGCCACCAGCTGCGGCACCAGCCGCCGCCCCAAAACCCCGGTCCCCCCAGCCACGAACACCCGCATGACCATCACCTTCTCGATCCCAGAACCTGTCTTCGAAACCCGAGACGAGACAGCCCGGCCATCTGTGACATGCGGACGGAAAGCAGCTGGGAGAAGATCGTCGGGCGCGCTGTTCCCGGCCTTACCTGGCTCAGCGGCTCACGGTGGTCTCTCGCTCCAGATGCGACAGCTTCTCGGGATTGCGTACGGCGTAGAGCCCGGTGATGAGGCCCTCGTCGATGCGCACCGCCATGACGGCGTCGACCTCGCCGTTGATCCGGAGAATCAGCGCCGGGTAGCCATTGACCTGTGCCGGCCGCAGCGACATCGTTTCGGCGATCCTGCCCAGCACTTCGGCCACCCTGTCGATCCCCACGACGGGCGCCAGCGCGGCCCGCTTGATTCCGCCACCGTCAGTCAGGAGGACGACATCGGGCGCGAGGATGTCGAGCAGGCGTTGCAGGTCACCCGTTTCGACCGCCCGTTGGAACGCCTCGAGCGCGTCTCGGGTCTCGGCCGGGGAAACGACGCCGCGCGGGCGGCGCGCGGCGACGTGTGCCCGTGCCCGGTGGGCGATCTGGCGTACCGCGGCCGGGCTCTTGTCGACGGCTTCGGCGATCTCGTCGTACTCCAGATCGAACACCTCGCGCAGCACGAACACCGCCCGCTCGGTCGGGCCGAGCGTCTCCAGCACCAGCAGCATCGCCATTGAGACGCTGTCGGCCAGCTCGACGTCCTCGGCCACGTCGGGCGCGGTCAGCAGCGGCTCGGGCAACCAAGGGCCGACGTAGGACTCCTTGCGCCGGCCGAGCGTGCGCAGCCGGCCCAGCGCCTGACGGGTGGTGATCCGGACCAGGTAGGCACGCCGATCCTGCACGATGTCGAGATCGACTCCCACCCACCGCAGCCAGGTCTCCTGCAGGACGTCCTCGGCGTCGGCGGCCGAGCCGAGCATCTCGTAGGCGACGGTGAACAGCAGGTTGCGGTGGGCGAGGAACGCCTCGGTGGCGGGGTCCGGGCGGTCGTCCTGGCTCATCGCGTCGCCGCGATCTTCGGGCGCGGTCTGCGGCGTGCCGGCCATGTTGGCTCCTGTTTCACTCTCGACTGTGTCACTCCCACGAGACGCCGGGCCGCGCCGTTTTGTGACACCGAGACGGTAGCCAATCCTTGTTCTCCGCTGCCGAATGACCTTACGTCGTGGAGCCACCTGTCTGTGGCGTACGTCACGAAACCGGGCTGTCACAAGGATCGGGTCGTCGGCATCTTGTGTTCGTTCAACACGCAACGACACGAGGGATACGTCATGGAACCCCGCTTGAACCTCTCTGGCAGCCCGCTCGCAGCCAAATCCATGAAATACATCGCCTCGGCGAGCAGGGTGATCATCAAGGAGTCGGCGCTGCCGACCGCGACCCAGGATCTGGTGATGCTCCGCGCCAGTCAGATCAACGGCTGCGGCTTCTGCACCGACATGCACACCAAGGACCTCGCGCACGCCGGGGAGTCCTCGGTGCGTATCAACCTGGTCGCGGCCTGGCGGGAGTCCACGGTGTTCACCGATGCCGAGCGCGCCGCCCTGGAGCTGACGGAGCAGGGCACCCGCATCGCTGATGCGGCCGGTGGTGTCACGGACGAGGCCTGGGCGAATGCCGCCAAGCACTACGACGAGGAGCAGCTCGCCGCCCTGGTGTGTCTCATCGCCCTCATCAACGCCTCCAACCGCCTGGGCGTCATCACCCGACTGCCCGGCGGCGACTACCAGCCTGGCCAGTTCGGATAACGAGGATTCTCCTGTGTGGAAGGAACATCATGAGCTCAGCGCTTGAAACCCTTCGCCGTGACTTCCGCGGCGGCATCATCGAACCGGGCGGAGCGGAGTACGAATCGGTTAGCCGCTCGATATTCGCTTCGGGTAGTCCGGCCTACGTCCTGCGGCCCAAGAGCGTCGGGGACGTGCAAGCAGGTGTCAGATTCGCCGCCGGCGCAGGGCTTTCGCTGTCCGTACGAGGCGGCGGCCATGGCTTTCCGGGCTTCGGCACCAACGACGGCGGCGTCGTGATCGACCTCAGCGAGCTCGCGAACGTGGAGATCATCGACAAGGAACGGCACCTCGTGCGGATCGGCGGCGGCGCCATCTGGGGTCAGGTCGCGGCAGCGCTGGCCCCGCACGGCCTGGCGATCTCCTCGGGCGACACCAAGAGCGTCGGCGTCGGTGGGCTGACGTTGACCGGTGGCATCGGCTGGAAGGTCAGGAAGCACGGCCTGGCCCTGGACAACGTGGTCGCCGCGGAGGTGGTCACGGCCAGTGGAGAGGTCGTGCAGGCGAGCGCGGAGGAGAACCCGGAGCTGTTCTGGGCGATTCGCGGTGGCGGCGGCAATTTCGGGATCGTGACCGCCTTCGAGTTCGCGGCACACCCGACGACAGACGTCTTCTACGGCAAGATCGCCTTCCCGGCATCGGAGGCGGCCACCGTACTCCAGAGTTGGGCGGACTACCTCCGCACCGCCCCCGAAGCACTCACATCCATCGCGAGCTTCGCCAACCCATTCGCCGGCGGACCCGAAGCGCCGGTCGAGATCCAGGTCGCCTTCGACGGCGATGACCCGGAGCTCGCGGCCGAGGCGATCGACCCGATCCGCCGGCTCGGCACGGTGATCGACGACGATGTCGCGCTGAAACCCTATGCGGACACGCTCGTGGATGGCGGGACTCCGCCGCCTGGCATCCAGTTTGTCACCCGAAGCGCATTTGCCGACAAGGAATCGGTGTCCGAGGTCCTTCGGATCCTCGCTGAGGTTGGGGCATCGGAGGGGTCGCCGTTCATCGCCGTTCGCAGCGTCGGCGGTGCGGTATCCCGAGTCCCCGACGACGCCACCGCCTATGCGCATCGCCAAGCGGAGTTGATGTTCGTGACCACCACCGTGGGTCCGGAGCCGGTCGTCAAGGCCGCTCGTCCTGCTCTGGAAGCGATCTGGGAGAGACTCGCACCTCACGTCAACGGCGCCTACGCAAACTTCCTCGCCTCTGCCACCGAGGAGGATGTCGCCGCGATCTATCCAACGGAGACCTACAGGCGGCTCGCGGCGGTCAAGCGTCAGTACGACCCCGGCAATCTGTTCGCCGGCAACCACAACGTCCGGCCTCAGTAGGAGCAAGACGGCGGCCTCACACATGCTGTGGGGCCGCCGTCTGCGCCGCGGTGGGACAGGGAGACGCACGTCACATTCGTCCATCTCACATCTCGCCGAGCTGTCTCGTCTCGGGGGTGTATCCGCCAACACCAGCAAGGAGCGCATCGGAGCCGGCCCCGACGCCACGACCCTGGAGACCCTCAGCCAGATCGTCGTGGACCGTGCGGCGCTGTACGCGCCCGCGGCCGGACTGACCCCCCGCCTTAGCCCTCACTGCTGTAGCCGACATCGCAGAAAGAACGGAAAGAAATCATGAGCAAGGTCTGGTTCGTCACCGGTTCCTCCCGCGGCTTGGGCCGCAACTTCGTCGAGGCCGCCCTGTCGCGCGGCGACAAGGTGGCCGCGACCGCCCGCAACACCGGAAGCCTCGATGACCTGGTCGCCGCCTATGGCGACGCGGTGCTCCCGCTTGAACTGGACGTGACCGACAAGGCCGCCGTCTTCGAGAGCGTGAAACGGGCCAAGGAGCACTTCGGCCGTCTCGACGTCATCGTGAACAACGCGGGCTACGGCCTGTTCGGCGCGGTCGAGGAGCTGACCGAGCGGGAATTGCGCGACCAGCTGGAGACCAACCTGTTCGGCGTGCTATGGGTCGTCCAGGCTGCGCTGCCCCACCTGCGCGAGCAGGGCGGAGGGCACATCATCCAGATCTCCTCGGTCGGCGGCGTCTCCGCGATGCCGCTCGGCGGCGGATACCACGCCTCCAAGTGGGCCCTCGAAGGCCTGAGCGAATCACTCGCCCAAGAGGTCGCCGGCTTCGGCATCAGGGTGACCCTGGTCGAGCCCGGCTCCTACGCCACCGAGGCGATCGCCGGCGCCGTCCAAGTCGAGGCCGACCCGCTCTACGACGGCCTCCGCGAGAGCTTCGCCGCGTTCGCGAAGACGCTCGACACCGGCGACCCGGCCGCCGCGGGCCGGGCACTCCTCAAGATCGCCGACTCCGACGACCCGCCCCTTCGGGTGTTCTTCGGCACCCAGGGCAACCAGATGCTCCAGCAGGTCTACGCCGACCGGCTCAAGACCTGGGCCGACTGGCAGGAGCTTTCGGTGGAGGCTCATGGACACACCTCCGCGGCCTGACCTGCGGGAAAGCGCAGACCACACCACGGGAACCCCCTCCAGCAGGGCAACGGCCCCCACCCCCGGAGCGTGCGTACGCCTCGGCAGGGTGAGGGCCGTGGCCGTCCTTGCCTTGCTTGGTGGAACCTGTACAACCCCGTTTCCTTGCAAGAGCTGAAGAATGCGCCGACGGGCCGGCGGCCGAGCCGTCGCCCCACCGCACCGTCGACAACCCGCCTGCTAGGACACCTACTTCTCCCCCCACTGATCCGCCCTCCCGCCGGGAGGGCGGACTCATGCCCCGGCATCCCAGGGCTGGGATAGTTGCGGGCAATCGGCTTGTAAGTGCGCTCCGAAGAATGGCTGACATGACAAATTTCCCTATGGTGCGCCGAGCCACATCGGGTCGGTACAGTGCTGTCCTCGTTCTCACGCTGGTGGCGCTCGCGGGGTGCGGCCTCGCAGGCGGTGAGACAAGGGGCGCCGGCACCGCTCCCGCGCCCGTGCCCAGCAGCGCGACCGCCGTGCCCAGGGAGAGCACGCCCACTCAGGCC
>NZ_JBFAMX010000422.1:0-9039 GCF_040659615.1 Nonomuraea sp. NPDC049784 | reverse complement strand
ATCGCACTTGGCACGGGCGGTGCGACGTGTGTAGTCGAGAAACGTGGTGAGCTGGGTGCGCTCGTCCCACGCGGGCGGTGTGTCGTCGATTCTGGTCATCGTGCGAAGCGTCCCCGATCACGCGACCGTTGTCGAGGTATTTATCGACGGGCCCAACCTGCTCCACCTAGCTCCTTGTCCGGCGGGTCGCTACAGCGATTCAGCGCCGATGGGCCGCCCGGCATGATCCGCCGGACAGGCCCTAACCTCCGCTCTTAGGCCCGACTACCATGTGACCGTGAACATGAGCCCCCGACATGTCCGAAAAGGGGCCGTCCCGAGTATCCGAGACGTCGCCGCCGCGGCCGGCGTCTCGCACCAGACCGTCTCGCGCGTGCTGAACGACTCACCCCGGGTGCGGCCCGACACCCGTGCTGCGGTGCTGGCCGCGATCGAGCGGCTGGGGTTCCGCCCCAACCGGGCCGCCCGGACGCTCGGCCTCGGCCGGGCCAGCGGCGTCACCGTCGTGACCTCCAACACCATGCTGTACGGCTACGCCGCCACGCTCCAGGGCATCGAGGAGGCGGCCAGGACCGAGGGCGTGGCCCTGGGGATCAGAGTCGTCGAGTCGGCCGAGGTCCGGCAGACGGTCGACTACGTGAGCGACCCCAGCGCGGGCGGGCTGGTGGTGATCGCGTTCGACCCGCTGGGCACGGCGGTGGCGGAGGCGCTGCCGCCACACATCCCCGCCATCGTGGCCACCGAGCCGGTCGCGCCGGACCTGGGACGGGTGGCGATCGCGCTGGACGAGCGCCGGGCCGCCGCCGACGCCACCCAGCACCTGCTCGACCTGGGCCACCGGACCGTCCACCACGTGGCCATCCCGTCCGAGGGCCGCGCCGGGGGACGGCACGCGGGCTGGCGCGACGCGCTGCGCCGCGCGGGTGCGGAGATCCCCTCCGTGCTGGCGTGCGGGTGGGACCTCGAGTCGGCGTACGCGGCGGGGGAGCGGCTGGCCCGGTCGCCGGACGTGACGGCGATCCTGTGCGGGAACGACGACATCGCGCAGGGGGTGCGGCGGGCGCTCTACGACGCGGGTAAGGACGTTCCCGGGGATGTCAGCATCGTCGGCTTCGACGACATCCCGGGCTCGGCCTTCTGGACGCCGGCGTTGACGACGGTACGGATGGACTTCGTGGGGTTGGGGCGGGCGTGCTTCCACGCGGCGCTGGCCGAACTGGGCGGCCACCCGCAACCAGGCATCTCCCTGGTCCCGCCGCGCCTCATCGTCCGAGAGTCCACCGCGCCCCCACGCCCGGCCTGACCAGCCCTTCGACGGGAACGCTATCGCCCGAGGTGGCGGCTGACCGTGGCGCGCATGGAATCGGTGGTTTGCCCGCAGTAATCCTCGATCCTGGTCTCGTGGGTGTGTGAGGGAATTCATGATTCGGCGAGGAACTTCGGGAGGATCGGTGTCGTCATGTCTAACATGAGTGACGAGACGCGGAACGATCGGTTCCGGTGCCTGCCGGAGCGGCCGGACCCGGCAACGTGGCGGTCTGGTCTGGATGAGGGGCCGTTGCCGCAGGTAATCGCCGAGCCGGCGGAGGTGGGGGACACCGGCCTGCGCTGGGTGGCGCCCGAGCTCGAAGCGGTACAGCAGATCAGCGATGCGATTGTACGGCGCCGCGCGTAGCGGGCGTGGGCGTGCCCGCGCCAGGCGGCCATGGAATTGTCGCCGTCGCGACTCTGCAGGCGGTGCAGACTGCCCACCATCTCCCACAAGAGGTCGGTGCGGGTCACCACGCGGATGAGCGCGAGATCTTCTGAGGTGAAAACGATCCTCAGCGTGCCCTTGGGACACTATGGATGGACAGGTGCTCGTCGCGAATCGGGCGGCGTGGCCACCGGTGGTTGCGGCCGACGTGGAGCAGGCGAAGACCCTTGGGGTCAGGCGTGCCCAGGCAGCCGCGCGGGCGCTTTGCAGGCACCACTCGCGTATCCCGAGTCCGTGGCCTTCTTATGGATCACGGTCGCCGCTTGTGATCGTTTGTCCTTGCCGCGGCGGCGCGGAGCAGTCCGGGTACCAGCTGACGGTGGAGCGCGGACAACGGAGTCCACACCGTCTGGCCCAGGGGCTGGTCATAGCGCAGGAAGGTGCCCAGCGACACCCGCCCGCCGGTCGCCTGTACGACAAGGTTGCCGGTCAGGAACCAGGAGGCGGCCTCGAGCCGGATCCAGTCGTGGCCACGTGCGGCGATCTGCCATCCAGCCACGGTGTCCGGCGATCGCCCTCGGCTGAGCCGCAGCCCGAGGAGACCGCGCCAGATGAGCTGTTCGGCGGCATTGGGGACGTCGCCGAACAGCGCCCGTGCCCAGAGTTCCGGTGTTGCGTCCGCGTCTGTGGAGAGGGTGAAGCGGTCGACGTAGTCGATGCGGGACAACGAGCTGAGAGCGCGAACGGGCTCGGGGATGTTGTGCACACCCACGGCACGATCCACGGTGGCCGCGCTGCTGCCCGCCGGACGTAGGAGGCCGTCGGCGATCTCGTGGATCCGCCAGAGATGACCGCTCGAGAGTTTCATGGCAGCGACCGCCTCTGGCAAGGCTTTCGTTCGGTGTGCTCGGGCCGCGGAGGGCGGAAGGTGACAAGGACGCCGTTCATCTCACTGTCTCCATTCATGTATACGTCACCGTATAGACTGAGGGTAGACCTTATATACGGTGGCGTATATAGGGTGGACAGGTGAGGTGAGACACATCGTGGGCGTAATCCGCACGCAGCGTGAGAGGTGGATCGAAGAGGGGCTACAGGCGCTGGCCGCCGGCGGCCCGGATGCCGTCCGCGTCGAGGCGCTGGCCAAGAAGCTCGGCGTCACGAAAGGCGGGTTCTACGGGTACTTCGCCGACCGCGACGCGCTGCTGAAGGCGATGCTGGACGCCTGGGAGCGGGAGAGCATCGACGAGGTGATCGACCACATCGAGCGCGAGGGCGGCGACCCGAGGACCAAAATCCAGCGCGCGGGCGTGCTCACCTTCTCCGGCGACCGCCTGCTGCCCATCGACCTCGCCATTCGAGACTGGGCCAGGCGCGACGAGGCGGTCGCCGAGCACTTGAGACGAGTGGACAACAGGCGCATGGCGCTGCTGCGTGAGATGATCGGCACCTTCTGCTCCGACCCCGACGAGGTCGAGGCCCGCAGCATGCTCGCCTTCTGCCTGGCGATCGGCAGGCACTTCCTCGCCGCCGAACACGCCGACCGCACCCGGGCCCAGATCCTCGCCCGCGCCGCCGACCTGCTGTTCAACGGCCCCCACAAAGACCACAGCCACTGACCGCCCCGGCACCGACGGGTCTGTGTCGTTCCCTATGTCCACGAGGCAGCCCGCCGGTGCCACACCACGTTCAGCTCACCGCCACTGACGTCGCCGCCGGAGAACGAGCGCGGGCTCCTCCACGCGGTCGCCGTCCTCGGCGACACGCAGAACCCCGTGGAAGAGGCCCGCGCCCAGGTCGGCCCCGGGAGGACCTGACCGCCCGGCAGCTGTCCGCGCGTTACCAGCGCATCTTCGCGAGAACGTGGTCGCGGCGTAGCTGGCTCGTGCGAGGTGGCGCCTGGGGGTGTGGCCGGGCTACCAGTTGGCGGGCAGGCCAGGCGTCGTGGCGGGCAGTGCGTGCCCCGGCGGGTGGATGATGTACGCGACGCCGCCGCTGCTGGAGCTGCGCAGCCAGACGTTCTCGAAGTCGGCCCGTGGATACACGTGCCGCACGGCGTCGTTGCTGGACGACGCGGGGTCGTTGGCGATCACGTCGCCCGAGGCGGTGAAGCCGACGATCGCCATGAGGTGCCCGTTGGTGCCATACCCGGCGCCCGGCAGCTCGCCCTTCTTGAACGACTGCGACGTGACGACCGGGATGCCCGCCTTGATCAGCTGCTCGAGCTCCGTCAGCGACCGCAGCCGCGTGACGAATCCGTCCATCCCGTACCGCCCCGCATAAGCCGTGTTGAACGGCCAGTTGCCCGCCCCCTGGTACGCGTGGTCGTAGGTGTACCGGGCGGCGTAGTCGACCTCGGGGTTCGGGTCGGAGGGATCGACCCAGGAGGTGTCCTCGGCGCTCGGCCACTTGCCCCAGTAGCCGAGGACCATGGTGGTCGAGGTCGGGCTGCACCATGCCTCGCCGCCGCCGTCCCACTCGGGGTAGTGGCCCTGGTGAACGTTCTGGGAGCGGCGCGGCACGGCCAGCTCGGTCCCCCACGCGCCGCCGCCGGGGCTGACCGGCACGGTCTTGCGTTCCGGCACGTTGGAGGCCATGACGCCGGACGTGCGCACGCGGGGCGTCACCGAGGAGCCGGGCACGCGGTAGAGGGTGAGGCGCAGCTGGTAGGCGCTGATGGGTTTGCCCGCCGCCGCGACCAGCGTGTCCACCGCGACGCCGGCGTCCGCGTCTCCCTGCCCCGATACGGAGGTGCGGCGGATGTCGCCTTCCGCGTACGCCCAGCGGCCCAGCGAGTACCACTTGGTCAGCCCTGCGGCGTTCCTGGCCCGGGCCTCGACCTGCATCCAGCTGCCCGAGGGCACGTCGGCGGTCCAGGAGGCGATCAGCTCGGTGGCCGCGAAGCCGATGGCCCGCTCTGGGCCGGTCCAGCGGGCGTACTCCCAGCTCTTGGTGCCGAGCGCGTCGGTGTAGGAGACGGTACCGGCGGCTTGGCCGAACGTCAGGCCGTCGCCGGCTGCCGTGCCCTCGTACGCGCCGGAGGCGAAGTCGGCCCGCTGGAAGACGACGTCAGGTGTGACGGCGGCGAGCTTCGTCTCCGCACCCGCGGGGGCGGAGACGGTCGTGACCAGCAGGAGGCTGGACAGGAAGACGGTCAGCGCACGCATGAACCCACCTTCTCGGAAGGCAATTGTCGCGGCTGACGTTAGGCACAACCGGCACGTAAAGCATCCGGAAATCTACGTATCGGCCTAGCTTGCGCTATTTTCATGGATACTGAAATGTTTCGGAGCAGGTATCTGCACGTTGTGGCAAGTAACGGCATGCCCTCCCCTATATAGCATCCGAAACTTTTCTGGCATGTATTGACACATTTCGGAGATCTCCTCAGACTGACCTTCCAAGGTGAGCTCCGCGTACGGCTACGTCCGCCCCCAGCGTTCCGGAGGAATGAGCATGAGTCTCAAGCCCGCGCTCGTCGCAGGCGTACTCGGCGTGTGGTGATGTCCATGGCCACCGCGGCCAGCGCCGACAGCACGCTCGGAGCCGCCGCCGCGGAGAAGGGCCGCTACTTCGGCACCGCCGTGGCCGCCAACCACCTCGGCGAGTCCGCGTACGCCACGGCGCTCGACCGCGAGTTCAACTCGGTCACCCCCGAGAACGAGATGAAGTGGGACACGACCGAGCCCTCCCAGGGCTCGTTCAACTTCGGCCCGGGCGACCAGATCGTCAGCCACGCCCAGAGCCACGGCCAGAAAGTGCGCGGCCACACGCTCGTCTGGCACTCCCGGCTGCCCGGCTGGGTCAGCGGCCTGTCCACCGCCACCGACGTGCGCAATGCCATGAACAGCCACATCAACGGCATGATGGCGCACTACAAGGGCAAGATCCACTCCTGGGACGTGGTCAACGAGGCCTTCCAGGACGGCTCCAGCGGCGCCCGCCGCGGCTCGGTCTTCCAGCAGCGCATCGGCAACAGCTACATCGAGGAGGCGTTCAGGACCGCCCGCGCCGCCGACCCCGCCGCCAAGCTCTGCCACAACGACTACAACATCGACGACGCCAACGCCGCCAAGACCCGCGCCGTGTACAACATGGTCGCGGACTTCAAGCAGCGCGGCGTGCCGATCGACTGTGTCGGCCTGCAGTCCCACTTCAACGGCCAGTCCCCGGTGCCCGGCAACTACCAGCAGAACATCCAGCAGTTCGCCAACCTCGGCGTGGATGTGCAGATCACCGAGCTGGACATCGAGGGCTCCGGCACCGCACAGGCCAACAGCTACCACAGCGTGGTCAACGCCTGCCTGGCCGTCTCACGCTGCACCGGCATCACGGTCTGGGGCGTCACGGACAAGTACTCCTGGCGCAGCAGCGGCACCCCGCTGCTGTTCGACGGCAACTACAACAAGAAGGCAGCCTACGACGCCGTCCTGTCCGCCCTCGGCGGCTCAGGCTCCAGCACGCCCCCTCCCGGCGGCGGCAACTGCACGGCCACCGTCTCGCAGGGCTCACAGTGGAGCGACTGCTTCAACCTGTCCGTGGCGATGTCGGGCACCAGCACGTGGATCGTCACGGCGACCCTGCAGAGCCCGCAGAAGGTCATCGCCACCTGGAACGGCACGCCGACCTGGGACTCGAGCGGGAACGTCATGACCATGAGGCCCAACGGCAACGGGAACACGTTCGGCTTCACGATCCAGCACAACGGCAACTACAACTGGCCCGCGGTCTCCTGCCGGGTGGGCTGACCCCGTATGTGCTCCGGGTGCCGCCACACCACACGCCTCCCTGGGGCTCAGCCCATGTAGCGGGGGAACGCGTCGCTCCTCACCGCGGAACGCCGCCGCATTCGAGGGCGCGCCGCATCCGAGGTAAAGGCTTCGTCATGGTGGTGCATGGTTCCGGTTGGGGCGTCCCCATGGGTTCGGCGGGTGGGAGCAGGATCGTCCCTGCTCAGGCAGGGGCGGCAGGTTGGGATGGAGGGGACGAGATGATCATTCGGGGGATCGCGGGGGTCATCGCGCTCGCCGCGTTGGGCGGGGGAACCTCTCCGGCCGCGGTCGGCGCGCAACTGCGGATCAGCGGGACCGTCACCCCGCAGCCGATGGTCATCGGCGCGGAGTCCGTCTACATGGTGACCGTCGAGAACGCCGGACGCAGCGACGCCGAGAACGTGACGATCGTCAACAACCTCGATCCGAACACGACTCCCGGTCTCCTGTCCGACGACTGCGCCCTCGTCAACCGAGGCGCCACCGTCGTCTGCGGCGGAGCCGGGCTGGCGATCCCGCCGGGGTCGAGCGTGACCTATGAGATCCCGGTCACGATCGACCCGGCAATCCCCGACGGCACGCGCGTCACCAACAGGGTGGAGGTCTCGGCCACGGGAACGGACGACCGTTCGACGCGGATGATCAACCCGGCACGGGCGCGGGTCAAGGGCGGTCCACCCGCAGCCCCGGACACCGGCGGCTCCGACGAGTGCGCCACCGTTCACGAGGGCGCCCCCAACCAGAACCGTGGCGACGACCGTCCCTGCGCGTCCGCCGGCCCCGGGCCCGCCCAGCCGCCGAACCCCGGCCCGGCCACGCCTCCTGCCACCGATCCGGCCACGACGGCCCCGACGAAGCCGGCCCCGGCCACCAGCTCCCCGGCAGGCGGCGGCACCGAGCCCGGGGCCGGGCAGCCGCCCGCCCTCGGCGAGAGCCAGGCTCCCGTGCTCCATGTCATTCCCGGCGGGGGCATCATCAAGGGCGGTCCCACCGGAGGGCCGCACCGGGGCCGTCACGGCGCGGGGCACGGACCGTACGAGCAGCCCGGCGCCGAGGCAGGCCCCGGCCAGCGCCACCCCCGGCCGACGTCCGGGGAAGCGGAGACAAGAGGCGACGACGGTGCCGTCCTCCCGCTGACCGGGGTGTGGGTGTGGCTGGTCGGGCTGGGCGTCCCCATGCTCGCCGCCATCGGCCTGCTCGTATGGCACTTCTCCCGCTCCGACCGTCCGAATCGCCTCGGCCGCCCTGACGGCCCTGGCCGATCCAATCTGCCCGGCAAGGCGTCCTGAGCTCAGCGCGGGGCCAGCGCGTCCCGGGTCCACGAGCCGAGCACCAGGAGCGTCTTGGTCCCGGTCACATTGCCGGCCCGGCGCAATCGGTCGATGACCTGCTGCAGATGCCCGAGATCCCGTACCCGTACATGGATCAGGGCGTCGGGATCGCCCGCGATCGTGAACACCGCCTGCACCTCGGGCACGTCGCCGGCGGTGCGGATGATCTCGCTCACCGGAGTCGTGCCCGGATACCGTAGCTCTGTGAACGCCTCGATGCCCCAGCCCAGCTTGGAGTAGTCGATCTGCACGGTGAACCCGGTGATCACCCCGAGCTCCCTGAGCCGGTCGACCCGTCGTTTCACCGCCGCCACCGACAGCCCTACCAGCTGCGCCATCTCCGAGAACGTCCTGCGTCCGTCCTCACGCAGCAGCCGCAGCACCCGGTGGTCGACGTCGTCTACGTCAGCCATGCGAGAACCCCTTCATCAGGCGCAAAGAACATCAGCCATCAAGGCTCAAGCCCTCACATAGTTTGCGTCTTCGGCACACTTTCTCATCTAATACTTGCGCATGTCATGTCCACATTGCTGTGCTGGGAATCAGCGGGCAATCCCCGCGCGAGTTACGAAGCCAGGAGGTTCGCGTGAGCGTGAGCGAGACTCCCGTGTCGCTCGACGACAAGTACACGGCGGCCGGCGGCCGGGTGCTGATCTCCGGCATCCAGGCCCTGATCCGCCTGACGCTGGAGCAGCGCCGCCTGGACGAGGAGCGCGGGCTGGACACGCGGGTGTTCGTCTCCGGCTACCAGGGCTCGCCGCTGGCGGGCGTGGACCTGGAGATGGGGCGGGCGGCGCGGTTCCTGGAGCCGGCGGGCGTGGTGTTCCAGCCGGGCCTGAACGAGGAGCTGGCCGCCACGTCGGTGGCCGGCACCCAGCTGCTCGACCAGGTGCCGGGCAGGCGGCACGACGGCGTGACGGGCTTCTGGTACGGCAAGAACCCCGGTCTCGACCGGGCCGCCGACGCCATCAGGCACGCGAACGTGTCCGGCACGGCGCCCCTGGGCGGCGCGGTGGCCTGGATCGGCGACGACCCCGGCTGCAAGTCGTCCACGCTGCCCAGCTCGTGCGAGCCCATGTGCCAGAGCCTGTCCATGCCGCTGCTCGCGCCCGGCTCGGTGGCCGAGATCATCGAGTTCGGGCTGCACGCGGTGGCCCTGTCGCGCGCCACCGGGCTCTGGGCCGGGCTGAAGATCGTCGCGGACATCGCCGACGCGTCCGCCACCGTCGACCTAGGCCCG
>NZ_JBFAMX010000421.1:0-9042 GCF_040659615.1 Nonomuraea sp. NPDC049784 | reverse complement strand
TCATGCGGCACGGCTCCTACCTGATCGGCCCGCTGCTCATCCCGGTCTTCGTCCGTACGGCGATGCGCGCGGTCATAGCCGACCGCACCGCCGTAGCCGAGCAGGGGCGGGCGCTGGCGTCGTTCCTCTCCGGCGACGACAGCCACCGCGTACAGATCGCCGCGTCTCCCCGCTGAGCGGCACACCCGCGAGCTGCTTCCCTTGAGCACGGGATCGGAGGGGCCGCGGCCCCGGCCCGGGTCGATGAACGTCCGCTTCTAACGGCGAGGTGAGAACGGTGCCAGGAGAAGGTCGATGAGGCGCTGTTGGGCGTATTCGTCGCCGTCGAGGGGCACGGTGCCGGTTCGGGTGGGGATCTGTAGGCCGTTATCTGCGACTTCGGCGACGTAGGTCTCGTCGCCGATGCGGAACTCGTGGACGCCGCGCAGTTCGGCGGCTCGAATCGGGTCGAAGCCCGCTTTCATGCTCAGCGGCCCTCGCGCATGGGGGATCCCCGACCACCTTCGCGGAGTTCGCCCGCCGCAACGCCGGCGTCTTCTGCGGCGCCACCGACTACGCCGTCACCCCCGCCTGAGCAGCCCGGAGACAGCATTGAATCTCCGCACAGAGCAGACGGTCCCCGCAGACAGGACACGAAGATATTCGTGCTCGTCCACGGTGGCGCACACGGTGCCTGGGCGTTCGAGCGGCTGGCATCGCTCCTCGTCCATGAGGGCCATCACGTCCTCGCGCGGGACCTCTGAGCGACCGTCGCGCACGGCGACCGGCGAAGCGGTCCAAATCGATATGCCCTCTGCGTCGGTTCAGTGAAGGCCGCCGAAGGGCGGCCGGCAGTTCCGAAAAGAGGGATGAGATGAGTCCGGATCTGAACGGACGGGCAGACGCTGGTGGCGGCGGCTCGCCGATTCAAGCCGAGGAGCGTGCTCTGCTCGCTGTGTTCGACGCGACGTCCAGCGCATGGGCAGAGGGCGACGCGAACGCGTTCGTCAGGTGGTACGGGGAAAACGCGGCCGTGATCCTTCCTGGGGTGTACCTGAAGGGGAAGGCCGCTGTACGAGCCGGTATGGCCGATGCCTTCGCCATGCCGCTGAAGGACTCGAAGCGCATTCATACGGCCCAGGACGTCCGGTTTCTCGACGCGGACACAGCGATCGTGATCACCCGGAGCGTGACCGTGTTCCCAGGCGAGCCAGAGCCTCCGGCCGACCGGTGGGAACTGGCGACATGGGCGTTCTCCAGGGGCGACGACGGTTGGCTCGTCGAGGCCTACCACAGCTGCCCTGCCGGAACCGCGATATAGCCAAGGAGAATCGATGAAGATAGCTGGAAGCACGGCTTTTGTCACCGGCGCCAACCGCGGGTTGGGCCGGCGTTTCGCGGAGCAACTCGTGGCCCGGGGCGCCACCGTGTACGGCGGTGCCCGGAACGTCGCGTCACTAGATGTGCCAGGGGTGATCCCGATCGCGATCGATGTCACGGACGCCGCGTCGGTGGCCGCCGCGGCGGAGAAGACGTCAGGCGTGTCACTGCTGATCAACAATGCGGGTTCCTATACGGGCGCGTCGGTGTCCGACGGTTCCCTGGAGGATATTCGCCTGGAGATGGAGACCCACTATTTCGGCACGCTCGCGGTGAGCCGCGCCTTCGCCCCGCAACTGGCCGGCAACGGGGGCGGCACGATCCTCAACGTGTTGTCCGTGCTGTCGTGGGTGACCTATCCGGGTTACAGCGGTTATGCCGCGGCCAAGTCGGCGGAGTGGTCCCTCACCAATGCACTGCGGCTCGAGCTCGCGGCCCAGGGCACGAACGTCGCCGCCTTGCACGTCGGATACATGGACACCGACATGGTCGCGTCCGTCGACGCTCCCAAGAGCGATCCCGCGGTGATCGCCGCGCTGTCGCTCGACGCACTCGAGGAGGGCTCCATCGAGATCCTCGCCGACGAAGACGCACGGCAGGTCCAGACGAACCTGGCCGGCGGAGTGGCCCGGCTTTACTCGACCGCCGGCTGAGCAGCCGGTCCGGGGCGGACGAGAACTCATCGGCGGTCGGCGCACCTCCACCGGCGGCCGATGAGTTTCGGACGGCCAGCCGATCCAAGGCGTCTTCGCCGCGCCCGCAGGCCCATTGGGCGCCCTCGCAGAGGCCCTTGTCCTGCGGCGTTACATGACCAAGTTAATCCTGCTACGTAACGCGTACATCAGGGAGACGACCGAAATCGCCAATGCGGTGACCACCGCATTGGCGTCGGTGGGAGATTGGCGCGGCCGCGCAAGTACAGGCCTTCGATGAGTGAGAGCAGCAAAGGACTCCCGGTGGTCGGGTCAGACGGGATCACCGTCACGGTCGGGACATTACGAGGCCGGCCGGATGAGTGCCTGCCGACCAGCGGGCACGCGCGGAAAGGCTCAAGTGGGTGCCCTACATCGCGGAAGCCGGAAGCAGAACGTCCGGAATGGGGTCTACGGTGGCGCCATGACCAACAGCGACTACTGGTGGGAACCGCCCCTCGCCGGCACCGAGGCCGAGCACCTCGTCGGTGCGCTCGACCGCCTGCGCACAACCTTCCGCTGGAAGGCCGACCACCTCGACGCGGCCGGGCTGCAGGCCCGCATCGGTGCCTCCTCGCTGACGCTGGGCAGCCTGCTCAAGCACCTCGCATGCGCCGAAGAGCAGATATTCAGCACCAAACTCAGCGGCGCTCCGCTGGGCGCGCCGTGGGACACCGCAGACTGGGATGCCGACCCCGACTGGGACTTCAACTCGGCCGCCGACGACACCCCCGAAGACCTCTACGCGCTCTGGGACGCCACCGTCGAACGGTCCCGGGCGAGGCTCGACGCGGCTCTGGCCGCCGGCGGACTCGACCAGCTCGTCCACCTCACCTACACCGACGGGCGCCGGGTCAGCCTGCGCCGGCTGCTCTGCGACCTGATCGAGGAGTACGGGCGGCACACCGGGCATGCCGACCTGCTCCGTGAGGCCGTGGACGGGCTGGTCGGCGAGGACCCTCCAGCTGGATGGCACGCGAAGTCCAACCGGCCACGCCTACGCAGCTGACCGGCGTACCGGCAATCGAGGCGTCGTGGGACGACCGAAGCTCGCAGACCAGTCCATAAGAACGGCCGATGTGCATGTCATGCCGCGGACAGCGAGCTTCACGCGGTTGTGTCAGACATCGACGGTCAGACGAACGGTCACCACGTCCCCCACGTCGAGCCCTTCGGCCTTGCGCACCGCCGCTTTCACCGGCACGAGGTAGCGCCCGTCTTTGGGGAACAGCGACGTCTTCCATCGGGTTCCCCGTATTCGAGCCGTGACCGGAATCATGCCCCAGCCATAGCTCACCACCGCAGCGGTCGCTTCCAGATCGTGGCACTCCTCGTCCGGAACGGTGACGAAGTGCCACGGCGCCGGCCCCTTCCAGAACCACATCTCGCCGCTGAACTCCAAGTTCATCGACACAGGATAGAAGCCGTCAGGTCCAGGAGGCGCGCCCATGCGGCCAGGCGCCAGCGACCGTCCGAGCAGTATCGACGCCGACGGCGTCCATCCGCTCATGCCGCAGCCAAGCGCGGCCCCGGCCGTGCCGGAAGTGGCCGGCGTCCTTGTGCCCGGCGGTACCTTGGGACTGTTTTGAAACGTCAGGGACGAGGCCGTGCCGTGGTTGGCCGAGCTGGGCGAGATCATGCACCAGCACAGCCGGCGCGCCCGGCTGCTCGGCGACGTGGAGGAGTTTCTCGGCGCCCATCCGGACCTCGAAGACCGCGAGGAGATCGCCATGTCATACATCACCAGGTGCACCCGTGTCCGCCGCGCCTGAAGGCGTCGTCATCCGCAGCCTGACCGTGCGGGACGCCGGGGAGTACCGGGCGTTCCGGCTCCAGGCGCTGAGAGACGCACCCACGGCCTTCACCTCCAGCTTCGAGGAGGACGTCGCCAAGCCGCTGTCGGCGACGGAGCAACGCTTGGCCGCGGCGGGCCGGCCGCACGACGCGGTGATCGGCGCGTACCTGGCGGGGAGTCTGGTGGGCATCGCCGGACTGGCGGTGCCGGAGCGGGCGCAGGAGCGCCACAAAGGCACGCTGTTCGGCATGGCCGTGGCGCCGCACGCCACCGGGCGCGGACTGGGCAGGGCGCTGGTGACGCGGGTGCTGGAGCTGGCGGCCGCGGTGGACGGGCTCGTGCAGGTCGGGCTGACCGTCTCGGAGGGGAACGTGCCCGCCGAACGGCTGTACCGGTCATGCGGGTTCGAGGTATGGGGTCGAGAGCCGCGCGCGATCATCGTGGAGGGATGCGCCGTCGCCAAGCTGCACATGGTTCGCATGCTGGATGCTCCGAAGGCCTCCGGCCGTTGACGAGGTTCCCGCCACACGCCCACTCGGGGAAGGCAGCCGCCAGGAGGCCGCCGCTACCTGGCCGGGGCGCATCGACTGGAATCGGGCAAGCTCGATCAAGGTGGGGATGCCGTACAAGTAGAGTCCCTCAGCATGACCAGCGAAAGTGTGGCGTCGAAGATCTATGCCGTAAGCCATCTGACCGGGGAGTTCGTGCTGCGCTCAGGGCGCACGGCGACGGAGTACTTCGACAAGTACCGTTTCGAGGCCGACCCGGCCCTGCTTGATGAGGTGGCTGCCCAGATGGCGGGACTGGTGCCCGCGGGTACAGAGGTGCTGGCCGGATTGGAGCTGGGCGGGATTCCCGTGGTCACGGCGCTGGGCCGCCATGTTGGCCTGCCCTGCGCGTTCGTCCGCAAGACGGCGAAGGCGTACGGGACTCGCAAGCTGGCGGAGGGCGCCGATGTCTCCGGGCGCCGGGTTCTGGTGGTTGAGGACGTTGTGACCTCTGGCGGCCAGGTGGTGATCTCTACCCGCCATCTGCGCGAGTTGGGGGCACATGTCGACCACGCATTGTGTGTCATTGACCGCCGGGAGGGCGGGATGGAGGCGCTGGCCGGCGAAGGGATCACGTTGTTGTCGTTGCTCGCCAGAGAGGACCTCGAGGCGGCCGCGACCGCCTCGGAATGACGGCGTCCAAGCGCGCACGGAGCTCGACGGGATCCGGACAGCACAACATCTCGCCGGGATCGAAACGCTGATGGATCCCGGAAGAACAGTGACCAGGCGCTCTTGTCGTTGTTCAGGATCGAAGCCCCTGGTCCGCGCCGAAGGTCCCGTTCAACCGGACGATCATCCGAGGACGAGCGGGAGTTTCGCGGCCAGCTCGCCCAGTTCGGTCTTCTCCGCGTCGGTCGGGGCACGCCGTCCGGTGCCGACCAGCAGCGCGTCCTTGTCGGAGAACGACGCGGGGAACGCGGTCCCGGCGATCTTCTCCAGCATCTCACGGGACCGGGCGAGCCCCTCCGCGGGCGGTTCCGCCGCGTCGGGGAGGTGCGCAATCAGGTCGAGATGGTGCAGCGTCCACTCCAGGACGTACGCGGAGAGGTAGTCGCCCGCGGTGAGGACCTCGTCGCGGGTGCCGACCCGGAGGCTCGGGTCGGCGAGTTCGGCGGCGCGGCCTGCGGCGGAGCCGACGTCGTCGAGATGGAACTTGAGCAGCCAAGGCTCCTCGTACGCGGCGGCCAGCCGGACGGTCAGCGCGTCGAGCGGGTCGTCGCCGGTCGGCGGCGTTTCGGCGACGTCCCAGTAGGTCACCGCGTCGCGGGTCGGTTCCGTTTCGGCGGGGGTCACGAGGGTGATCAGGACGTCCTGAGCGTCGATGACCAGATGGCACACCAGGTCCCGGACGAGCCAACCGGTACAGCCGGACGGCTGTGCGAAGTCCTCGTCCGCGAGTTCGGCGACCGCCGTGCGCAACGCCGTCCAGGAGCGTGAGAAGAGATCCACATCGGCACGGTAGTGCGGTGCCGTAATGCGGACAAGCGCATCTAGACGGTCGGCTCGTGTCAGAGGCGGAGGAGGAGGCGGGCGAGGGGCGTTCGGTGGGGTTCGTGAAGGAATGGGTGCCTCCGGCCGGTACCTGCGCGACGGACCCCGCAGCCCGCGACGGCCAGGGCCGAGACGGCGATGGCCTCGATCTCCTCCGCGTAATGGCGTTCCCGAGCCGGGGCAGGTGGCCGCGGTCCTGGCGATGAGATGGACACGATCACCCGGGGGCGGGGGAGCGGCCAGGCATCTTACGCTGAGCTCTCTCGCGGCTCCCGGTGGACCTGTAGCGGTGCGAAACTCTGGCCGGTGGGCATGAGTTCGATCGTGTTGATGTTGACATGGGGCGGAAGGGCCGCGGCCCACCGTACGGAATCGGCGATGTCCGCCGGCGTCAATGGCTGCGTATCGGCGTAGACGGCGCCTGCTTTCTGCGAGTCGCCATCGAAGCGGACGAGCGAGAATTCCGTTTCACCGGCCATGCCGGGCTCAATACAGGTGACCCGGACCCCGGTGCCGTGCAGGTCGCTGCGCAGATTAAGGCTGAACTGCCGTACGAACGCCTTGGTGGCGCCGTAGACGTTCCCGCCGGGATATGGATAGCTGCCGGCGATCGACCCGATATTGATCACGTGACCGCGGGAGCGGGCCACCATGCCCGGCACGATCGCCCTGGTGCAGTAGATCAGCCCGATGCAGTTGGTGGTGACCATCTGTTCCCAGTCGTCGAGGTCCGCCTGGTGAGCCGGGCCCATGCCCTTCGCCAGACCGGCGTTGTTGACCAGGATGTCGATGTCGGGCAGGGTCGCGACAGCCTGCTCGACGGCGGTCCGGTCGCGCACGTCGAGCCGCAGCGGATGAAGGTCCGGCCCCAGCTCCTCTGCGAGTTCGGCCAGCTTGCCCGTCCTGCGGGCGGCGGCGATCACCCGGTGACCCTGGCGGACGAAGCCACGGGCGATCTCGGCGCCGAAGCCGCTGCTGGCGCCGGTCACGAAAACGGTTGCCACCTCTGTCACCGTCGGCTCGGCGAATCGGCCGAGACGGTGTCAAGGAGCTGCTGGAGCGCCTCATTGAATTCCGTCTGACGTTCCAGATTCGGCATGTGGCCGGCGTTCTCTATCACGGCGAGCGTGGCGTTCGGAATGAGATTCCGCGTGAACAGGGCGTCGGTGACCGGCGTGTAATAGTCGTCGCGCCCCACCACCACCAGGCTGGGCACGGTGACGTGTCGCAGGACGTCCACGTAGTCGGGGCGCTCGGCGCGGCCGCGCAGGGCGGCGGCCGCCCCCTCGGCGGACGTCGTCCTCATCATTTCCAGAACGTGCCGCGCGACATCGGGCAACTCAGCGATGTTGTACGGCGCGATCATCCGCGGCAGTATCTCTTTGGCATAGTCCGCCATGCCTTCGCGAATCACACGATCGGCCGTGTCGAGGCGAAGTCGGCTGCCTTCGGCGCTGTCCGTACGTGGAGACGAGTCGGCGATCACCAGACCGCGGACCCGCTCCGGGAAGAGCCGCAAGAACTCCATGGCGATCTGCCCGCCCATGGACAAGCCGGCGATGACGACCTCGTCGATCCCGAGATGATCGAGGAGCGCGGCCACGTCGGCGGCGAAGACATCCAGCGTGGTCTTGCCGGGGACGACGGCGCTCCCGCCGTAGCCACGGAGATCCGGTGCGACCACTCGCCAGCCGGATTCGCTGAAGCGCTCGGCCTGAGGACGCCACATTGATCGGTTGAACGGGTGGCCGTGGATGAGAACGAGGGCGTCGCCACTGCCCACATCATCGAACTCCACCGCGACCCCGTCGGAGAGGAAAGTGCTCATCGTGCTCCTGAGATCGGGCCCCACGACCAAGGATTGCTCCGAGTGGGGCGTGAATGAATTCAAGGCTATGAGCGCCCAATGCATCGGTGCAATAGGGGACAATGTTCTCGGTGCAATGTAAGGTGAGATGCCATGGATGACTACCGGCGTCTGGCCGACGCCGTCGAGGCCGACATTCGTGCGGGGCGGCTGCGTGAGGGCGAACGCCTCCTCCCTCAGCGGGACTTCGCCCGCCGCCATCGCATCGCGACGTCCACTGCGGCTCGGGTCTACCAGGAGCTCATCCGGCGCGGCCTCGCGGTCGGCGAAGTGGGCAGAGGGACGTTCGTCCGCGCTGGCGAGGCACCTGTGGAGCCCGCGCTGGCGGAACCCGCGACCGCGTGGGCCGATCTGGAACTGAACTTCCCCACACTGCCCGGACAGTCGTCTCTGCTCGCCCGCGCCTTCAAGGAACTGCCGGCGAACGCTCTGGGCGCCGTTGTGGGCCCGTCAGGCACCCCGCCGGCGCGCCGGGCCGCGGCGGCGTTCCTGTCCCGTCCCGGGTGGGCGCCGCAGCCGTCGCAGGTCCTGTTCACCGGCAACGGCAGGCAGTCCATCGCCGCCGCGATCTCCGCGCTCGTTCCCGTGGGTCACCGGCTCGGCGTGGAGACACTGACCTACCCGGTCGTGAAGGGCATCGCCGCGCGTTTGGGCGTCACCCTCGTCCCCCTTCCCGTGGACGCCGAAGGACTGATCCCCTCGGCGTTGCGCACGATTCACCGATCTTCGCCGCTCTCCGCCGTCTATCTGCAACCGACGCTGCACAATCCGCTCGGCACCACCATGTCCGTCGAGCGCCGTGCCGACGTGGCATCCACCCTGCGTGACCTTGGCCTGCCCGCGATAGAGGACACCGTGTACGCCTTCCTCCGTGACGACCCCGCACCGCTCGCGGTGCACCATCCGGAGAACACGATCGTGGTGGACAGCCTCTCCAAGCGCCTCACGCCCGGGCTGACGCTGGGATTCGCGGTCGTACCCCCGGCCCTTCTGGAGCGGCTCGCCACGGCGATCAGATCGGGCGTCTGGACCTGCTCTCGCTTCGCCCTGGAGATCGCGTCCCACTGGATGACCGATGGCACGGCGGCGCACATCGAGAAGGCCAAACGCCAGGACGCGGCGGACCGGCAGGCTCTTGTCCGGGAGCGGCTCGGCGAGTTCGCCGTATTGGCTGACTCGTGTGCCTATCACTGCTGGTGGGAACTGCCCGAACCGTGGCGGGCCGAGACGTTCGTGGCCGCGGCCGCGCGACGCGGGATCGCGGTGACTCCCGCCGCGGCGTTCGCC
>NZ_JBFAMX010000420.1:0-9086 GCF_040659615.1 Nonomuraea sp. NPDC049784 | reverse complement strand
GATCGGCCGCGCACCGGACCGGGCGCTGATGGCTCCGGCCGATGACGGCCGGCGTTGTCGATGTCGCGGCGGTCTAAGCCGCATCCCGGTTAGCATGCAATGAACAAGCGCGAGGAGGGGCAATCAGGATGCTGTTGCAGCGCCTCGGCAGGCGAAGCACGCTCAGCCGCGCAGTGACGCCCGATGCCCTCGTTATTGGCAGTGGCCTGGTGGTGGGCGCACCGAGGTCAGGCAAGACCATGCGCGTGCTGGTGCCGCTGGCGCGCGCCGCGTTGATGCGGGGCATCAGCGTCGACTACCTGGACTGGATGGGCCGTATGTGGGAGCGCGGTGCTGGGCCGGCCCTGGCCGACGTGGTCGCCGACATGAATTCGGCCGGATGGGTCCACGTCCATGAGCCCGGACGGGCGTTCACCGCGACGGAACTTCCCGGTGGCGCCGTGCTGCGCTTTCGGGGCGCCGACCGTGGACTTGAAGAGCACTACCCGACCGGCTCTCCCGTGGACAGACCGACCCTGTGCATCGTGGACACCTCCGATGCTCCCCAAGCCTCAATGGGCGACCTGGCCCTGGCCTACGCGTCAGTGTCGGCGAATGCTCACGTGGGAATGCTGAGCGCGGTCAACACGCTCAACGTGCTCAAACGCCGTGCGGACGGCGACGCCCGAGCCATCCTCGGGCGCAGCGCGACCACCGTGTTCCTGTACAACTCGCACCGGGACGACCCTGATCTGCTGGCCGCGGCCGGCGGCATAGATCCCGAAACCACCGCGGCGCTGCCCGTAGGCCAGGCACTGGTGACGACGGACGGACGGCGGACGCAGCGACTGCACGCTCCACTGTTCGCAGCAACCGCGTGAGTTCCCGGATCCTGCGGACTAGCTCTAGCAGGTGAAGCGCGAACTCACCGTCCCCGGCATTCGGAGGCCGCCCGGGGCGCGCGCTGAGCCAGGCCCCGAGGGCCGCGCCATGCCAGCTTCCCAGCCCCGGGGGCAGCACCCGTCAGTTGATCATCATTCGCGACTGGACACTCCCTCGCCGAAATCCTCCGCGTCCTCCAGGTCGAGGAGCGGTGGTCTAGCTCCCGGAATCAGCAGCACGGCGGTGTGCGGGACTGGGCCGTACATCTGGCGGATGGCCTCCAGCGTGTCACTGACCTGTCGCAGTGGCCGGTGCCAGCCGAGCCGTTCTTCTGTGCCGTCCTCGTGCCAGTAGGTCACCCCGATGGCGCACGCCATGCGGCTCCGAGGCAGGTCCGCCCCGCGCTCGCGAACGCTTCCGTCGGGGGTGGCCGATCGCTGCCAGTCCGGCGCGCCGTTGAACCTGGCGAGTGCATCGCCTTCCTGTTGTGCCGCCTCCAGGCCGATGTACCAGACAGACTCGGTGTCGAAGTCGTGGCCGAACCGCATCGCCACCCAGATGGCGCCGCCCGTGCTGTGTTCCATGATCTTCCTTCCCTTGCGTGAGGGGAGAAAGAGTGCCGAGCCGATTAGCTTACGTCCTCCTACGACGGCACACCCAGCGGCGAAATATGACCACAACTAGCGATATGTGAAGTTCCCGCCATCTGCTTAGCTGAATTGTTATCTGATGGCCGACCGCGTTCCCCTCGACCGGCTCCACCACTGACGTTGGGGGCGATAGGTGGCCCATCTGGGAGCGATAGTTGGCCCCGCGTCTCCGCCAGCAGGTCTGACTGAGCGCTTGAGTCGGCGGATGTGCGCTTGAGTTGGCGAGTTCTGCGCATTAACGAGGAGCGAGGAGAGGCTGCTGCGACCCGCCGGCTCGATCTGCTGTCTTCGCTGGCGAGAGGGATGTTAGGCCGTTTGCGTGCTTGATCCAGATCTGCCGTATGTCTGTGCCGCCGAGACTGCTGGGCCACAATGGCCCGCATGTCTACCATGCCCGAAGATCACGTTGAGACCGCAAACCCCTCTGCACTCAACGCCTATGACATGATCGCCGAGGGGTACGCGGCCGAGAACGAGACGAGCCTCGCGAACGCGTACTACGAGCGGCCCGCGATGCTGGAGCTCGCCGGGGACGTGACCGGCCGGCGGATCCTCGACGCCGGCTGCGGCTCAGGTCCCCTGTTCTCCGAGCTGCGCGATCGAGGTGCCATCGTGACCGGCATCGATGCGAGTGCCGGGATGCTGGAGCAGGCCCGGCAGCGGCTGGGCGCCGACGCGGATCTGCAGGTCGCCGACCTGGCCGGCCCACTGCCCTTCGCCGACGAGGCGTTCGACGACGTCATCGCGTCCCTGGTGCTGCACTACTTGGAAGACTGGGGACCGACACTGGCCGAGCTGAGACGCGTGCTGAAGCCTGGTGGCAGACTCCTCGTCTCGGTCGACCATCCTTTCTCCATCGCTCTCTTTCAGCACATGGCCGGGGAGAAGCCCAAGTACTTCGAGACCCGCAGCCGGACAGAAGAATGGACCATGGGTGGGCAGGCCGCCCAGATGAGGTTCTGGGACCGGCCGCTGCACGCGATGACCGAGGCCTTCACCGCGGCGGGCTTTCGCATCAGCGTCATCAGCGAACCGCCGTTCGTGCCGGAAGCCCGCGAACTGTTCGCCGAGGAGCTCCGCGAGATCGAGCCCACTCGCACGAGGTTCCTGTGCTTCTTGTTCTTCGTTCTCGAAGCCAGCTAGGTGCCCCGTAACGATCAATTGTTCATGGCTTAGCACTTCAGCGGGCGATTCCCCCAACTGAAGCGCTCAGTCACAACCACCACCACCGCCACCATCCACCACGTCGACCTTGGCAACGCACCGATGGGCGAGGTCGCGCTCCCTGGTTTGGAGGACGTACGGGCGAAGCCCGTGCCTTTATGAAAGCGGTATGGCTTGTACGACCGCCCGGCTTTACAACGTAGATTAATTCCGATCGTGCCATGCCCGGGATGGCCTCTGTGGATGAACGCCAGGCCGATACGCTCACATTGTTTCTCGGTGGCGGGGTGTTCCCGGCTGCATGGTGGTGCGCGGTCCGCCGAGGAGCTCCCACTCACTGTGGTGCCGCGCCTGTCAGGTCTGCGAGACATCGCGTTGGACCGCGCCCCGCTTCGCCCTCCCGGGCACGAGCGACAGCGCAGGCGTAACCCTGTGCCCGATGGCGGCTTGCCCTGAGAACAGGCCGCGACCTGCGCTAATCTCAGCCCTCTCCGTCCCCCGATGGGGACGTGGCCGCAGGACGCGCTGGCGTCCGGCTGAAGGGGGCAGAGAGGGGGAAGGGGACGTATGGCGGCTGGCCGATGCACTCACAGGCTCGACATTCGGAACGACATCGTGGTCAAGCGCTACACCTCGTGGGAGCGAGGTGAGCCCCACCGGGAATGGGCAGCGCTCACCTTGCTCGCCGAACACGCGCCCGACCTCGCGCCCGCGCCCGTCGAGGCCGTACTGGATGCTCACCCGCCCATGATCGTGATGACCAGGCTGCCCGGCCGCATCCTGCGCGGCGAGCACGCCACCGGGGAGCAGATCACGGCCATGGCCGCCGCTCTCAACCGGCTGCATCAGATCCCGGCCCGCGTGGTGAAAGAAGTCGAGCCCGCGCCGTGGGGGCCCGCAGCAGCCATAGACAAGGCCCGCTCCTGGGCCGACGAACAGCTGGCCCTCGGCCAGGCCCATCTGGTGCAGGAGGCATTCCGCGCGGGGGCCGCCTGGCTGGCCTCCACGATCCCCGACAAGCTCACCACGAACCCGCTGCCTCCCGTCCTCGGCTTGGCAGATGGCAACCGGGCCAACTACCTGTGGGACGACCTTCAGCGCTGCGTGAGGCTGATCGATTGGGAGGACTCCGGCCGCAACGACCGCGCCTTCGAGCTCGGCGAGGTCTGCGAGCATATCTCCCGCATTGACGGCAGCCTGGACGCTGAGCTGCTCCTGGCCCACATGGACTTGGCCCCTGAAGAAGCCGAACGCGTACGCGATTTCCGCATCCTCATCGCCCTGGGCTGGTTCCTTCAGCTTGGCCCCACCGGGCCGGCGACACCTCACAACCCGGTCGGCACCCTGGAACGCCAGGCCAAGAGAATTCTGCAGTTGCTCAGCTGACACCACCGCTTTGTCGCCGTCCGGGCGGCCTGTCACGTGAAGCCGCGCTCACGTGTTAGCCGACGTGGCCGCAGAGTGTGCGCCGACGTCCAGGTGGCGCACGTCGCGGACGCAGAACGCGGCGGCCGCCCCGGCCACGACGAGCGCCGCGCAGCCCGCCAGCACCGGCCGGCCGGCCGACGCCGACGGTGGCGGGCGGCGCAACCCGGCAACGAGCTCGTCCCGCGCCTTACCGGCGTCCGTGCCGTGCAGGGCGCAGTCGGCGCGGCGGGCGCACCAGTCGCGAAAGCGGGTGAGATGGCGCTCCCTATGTACGCAAGAGGTGGGCCCGCTGCGGCACATCGCTCATCTACGGAAAGCCCAGCCCCGGACAGCGGAACAATCAGGAACCCGCGTCAGTGGTCACCGTCTCCGGGTCCGGCGCTTTGATCGACACCTTGACTCCCCATCCCGTGAAGCGGCTGTCGATCGTGATCGTCTTGCCGTCGAAGCCACTCTTGTCGAACACCCCTGTTGCCGCGTACGAGCTCCTCACCCTGCTCACGAGCCCGGCCGAGGTGAGGCTGAGGGTGTAGGTGACTTTCGTGTCGTCGTGCATGCGCAGCGGGATCGACGCGTCGAACCAGCGCGACACCTTCTCCAGTTCCTTGAATGTGATCTTTCCTGTGATGGTGCTACCGCTCAGCTTGCCTTTCTTGATCAGCGCGGCTAACGTTCCCGGCTCCGCAGGGTTGATGACCTGCCCGTAGAAACCGCCGGCGCCGCCGGGCATGCCGCCGGTCTTGAGCCACGTCTTGCCATCTGGAAGGCGCTCTTTCCAGATGCCGCCCGAGGTATAGCTGACCTTGCCGACGCTGATGGTCCGCTCAGGCTCGGTGGGGCCCGTCTTGCTGGTGATGTCTGAGGCGGCGATGCCCTTGGCGTTGAACTGGAACGTTCCCTTGCGGCTCTGCAGCTTGACCTTGCCGTCTCCGATGAGAGTGGTGGTCTCGGTGAACCGTACGCCGTGCCCGGAAACCAGCTTGCTCTTCAGAGCTCGGACGGGATCCTTGGGCGTGGCCTGCGCGGGAGCGGCGGTCACCAGAAAAGCGCAGCCGGCAATCAGAACTGTGATCGTCTTCTTCATAGAACGTGATCTTTCCGGGAGCAGGTAACGAATGGGCCACGCTCCCGCGGTACACGGTTGGCAAGAGGTCAAGGACGGGAGTGTCAACTTAACGGCTGATCTTGTTGTTGAAGTGGCTAGAGGATGGCAGGGGTGAGGCGGCCTTCCGAAGGCGATCTGGAAGGCGTTCCGACACCGACCAGATCACCCGGGTGGTGACGCTGCCGGAGGAGATCCACGACGACCGCGACGATGGTGCCGCTGGCGGCCGGCGTCCGGCTGGAGGACCTGCTGCGGGACGCGGTGACGGCCGACATCGCGGGAGCCGCCCTGCGCAGCGGGTTGCGCGGCGGTGCCGGCGCCTTTGACCGGCATCTGGCCGAACAGTTCGCCCGCCACCTGGACGATCCGCTGCAGGCCTACCTGCATGCCGCGCTCGTGCTGGTGGCCGAGCATCGCGACCGCGGGCTCGTCGGCATGCTGATCGGCACGATGCGCAGAAGGTGATGATGCTCGGAGCGATCGGTCCGGCGAAGATCAAGGCGGTGGCCGTGGCAGAGACCGAACGCCACCGTGGGATCGGAGCAGCGCTGCTCAAGCGCTGCAGGCAGGTCTACGTCCACTGCGGCTACCTGCTGCTGTACGGCGCGATGCCGCCCACGCCCGGGTAGAGCGCCTTCTACCGCCGGCAAGGCTTCGACGTGATGGAGGCCGGGGCGCCGACGGACATGTGGATGGTCTTCGGCGTCCATTCCCACATCCTGCCCGGCGCCGGCGAACGCTTCTTCCGCCGCTTCCAGCCCTCACCTTGAGCCGGTGGGGCCAACGTCCTGGACCGGCGCCTCCACGGCCGTCGACCGCACAGGCCGGTCCCCGGAACACGGCCCGTGGCGGCCCAGGGAGTCGGGAAGGCTGCGCCCCGGCAGCGGCAGCGCGTGGTGCATAGGTCACATTCTCATCGCGTTGGGCAGGGGCCTCAGACGAGGTCAGGCCTTTAGGAGGGCGTCGAGGAGTTCAGCGTTTGCCTCGACACTGTGCGTGAGCGTCAGCCCGTGGTGCGGAAGTGCCTGCAGGTGTGCGGCGGCTCGGGCACGGGAGGAGTCATAGCCGCCGATCGGGGCTCGTACGAGCTGGAAGATGTCGGGGTAGCGGTCCTCGGCCTTGGCCATGAAGTCGTCGTCGGACAGGATGCGCGTGGTCTGGGTCAGGCGCGGCTGGTCGGCCGCCGCGTCGACCTGCGGGAACAGCAGGGCGGCCGCGTCCCCTTCTTGTGCCAGGCCGACGCCGAACCATTCGGTGAACTGCACTGGCCAGATCTGCGCTTTGAGTTCTTTGCCGCCCTCCCACAACGGATTCCGGCGTCCCTGCAAGAGGGCGTCCGTGACCCGCGCATCCTGTGTCGGGTGCAGGGCTTCGCCGGCGAGGAGCCGCTCCCGCACGATGTCGTACCAGCCGAGCGCGTCCAGCAGGCCCAGCCCGACGGCGGCGGCCGAGGGCCACGGCAGGACGCGTAGGTGGGTGTAAAGCACCCCGGCCCGCCGCTACACCGTCACGATGGAGATCTACACGCACATTCCGTCCGAGCAGACCAGGCAAGCCCTCAAGCGCCTCGGCGAGAGCCTAGGGCAGTGAGACTGCTGCACTTTCCTGCTGCACAAAGATCAAAAGGCCACTCCCGATCTCTCGGAAGTGGCCTTTGAACTGTGTCGGGGTGGCGGGATTTGAACCCACGACCTCTTCGTCCCGAACGCAGCCCGCGAAATGCTCTGACCTGTTCGATCAAGGATTGCCCTGGTAGAAGCCTTATTTCAATCACGTTCGCTTCATTTCGATCCATTTCAGCGTCTCCCAATCAAGATCGCTTCTCCCAATTTTCTCCCAGGCTCTCCCAAGCTCTCCGATGGGTATGGCCCGGCCGAGGCCTCGACCCCGGCCGGGCAACTCGGTGACGCCCCCACGCAGCCCGCTCTACAAACGCCCGTTTTCCACCGCAGACGGAGGGCGCACAACGAAGCATGCATCGGCGAGGATCCACGTGTGCCCGCGCCTGCCCGCAGGTACCGTGAAGGTATGAGCGCTCAGCCCGTGCACGACGAGGACCCGGAGGACCCTCAGGTCATCCTGCGCGATCTTCCCGCGCAGGAGCGGCCGGAGTTCCTGCGCCAGTACCAAGAGGCGGCGCAGGCGGCGCGGGACGACCCCAGCAAGTTCAGGAACCTCGTGCGACTCCTCAAGCACTGGCGGCTGGCGGTCGTGGCCACGAACCAGCCCGGCTACTACGAAGCGATCACCAGCGCCAAGATCGGGGCCCTGGCCTACGACGCCGCCCAGGGCCAGGCCGTTCCGCTCGATGAGGCCGTCGCCGCCGTTCTTGCCCGCCGCCGGTGACGTACAAGCCGGATTTATCGGAGCGCGCCCTCTCCCAGCTCGGCGGGTTCCCCGACCACGCGCTGACCGCGCTGACGCAGGCGATGGCCGACGTGTGCGAGAACCCCTACGATCCGCTCACCAGCTGGCCCACGCCAAGGGCCTGCGCGTGATCGGCGCGACGGTGATGCCGGTCAAGGGATCGGCCTACTACACCGCCCGCAGTGAGGCCAAACGCGAGGCCATCAACGCCTGGATCCGCGCCTCCGCCCCGTACGACACGGTGGTGGATCTCGACCGCGTCACCGCCTCACCCGCCGACGACCGGCTCAATCCCGCCTACGACTCAGGCGATCACCTCCACCTCAACGACGCCGGGTACCGAGCCATCGCGGGCGCCATCCACCCGGCCGACCTCGGCTGAACGCCCGAACCCCGCCTGTTGCCGATCGTCTCCACCTGCCGCACCCTGGCACCGCACTTGTGGAGGCGATCGTGGATGCCGTGGGATCAACCAGGGCTGTCTGCGGCCTGGCGCCGGACGGGTTAGGCCGCCGCGGTTGGCCCGTCATGCAGCCTGTGACGTCGATGTCCAGGCGGGGCGAACGCTTGAGCAGATCACGCTCGTCTTCCAGCTCGGCGCGTTCCTTCTCCCACGCCCTGTACGCACCCAATTGTGCAGCGTGTACGTGCTGATCCCCAGATCTTGCGCCGCCTGAGCAACGGGCTTGCCGGTCTCCTTGACGATTGTTAAGCGTCATTGCTCCTGAGTACGGCGAAGCGTGGCGCCGTCGAGGAAGACGGCGGTGATTGCCGCGCTGGCCTCTTCCACTCCCATCTGCCCCTGGATCACCAGGTTGCCGATCCCCCTGAGCAGCCCTACATAAGCGCTCATCAGGGTCGAGGCGGGCAGGTCGGTGCGGAAGGTCCCGTCGGCGGCGCCCCGGTCGAAGACGTCCTGGAACGTCGGCCCGAGCCGTCCGTTGACCTCTTCGAGGCCGTCCATCCTGCTGTCGAGCACGGCCAGCGCCCGATATTTACCGATCATGGTCACGGCGGCCCTGGTCAGCCGGGCCAGCGCCTCCTTCACGGGCACGGCGTCGAGGTCGGCGTCGTCGATCTTGTCGAACAGGTCGCCGACGGCCGTCTGGTAGAGCGCCTGGACCAGTGCCTCCCGGCTCGGGAAATAGCGGTAGAGCGTGGCACGCCCCACCCCGGCGGCCTTGGCGATGTCCGTCATGCTGGCCGCTTCGCCGTATTCCGCGAAAACCGTCGCCGCGATGTCGAGGATCCCGGCGGCGGCATGCTCCCGCAAAGCCGACCTTCTGATCATTGCCGTCATCATACGTCGCCGTCGGCTCGCTTGACACCGTATCTCGATGTTGAGACAGTCTGTCTTACTAAAGAGATCTAATGTCTCACTAGAGGGGGAAGATCTATGACCAATTCAGACCCGCCGGCGGTGTCCCGGCGTGGGTTCCTGGCCACGTCGGCGGCAGCCGTGGCAGCCGGCGCCGTACCGGCCGGCACAGGCAGCGCCACGACGACAGCCG
>NZ_JBFAMX010000419.1:0-9089 GCF_040659615.1 Nonomuraea sp. NPDC049784 | reverse complement strand
CGGATGAGCGCCCGGCCCGGCTGGCCGGTGTCGACGTTGGCGACCCGGCTGGCCACCGCGCGCGGCCGCCTCGATGAGTTACGGGCGGACGACCGCGCGGTCCGCGCGAGTTTCCAGGGCAGCTACCAGGATCTGCTGGCCAGCCCGCATGGTGTGGCGGCGGCACGGATGTTCCGGCTGCTGGGCCTGCTCGACGGTCAGGATCTGAGCCTCCCCGTCGCGTCCGCGCTGGCCGACCTGCCCGATGAACAGGCCCGGGATCTTCTTGATCACCTGGTCGACGCACAACTGGTGGAGAACCACGCACCGGACAGGTACCGCCTGCACGACCTCCTGCGCCTGTTCGCCCGCGAGCGTGCGAGCGAAGGGGAGACCGAAACGGCACGCCAGGACGCCGTAGAACGGGTCCTGCACTGTTACCTGGCGACCGCGCGTACCGCGGTCCGCCTGGTGAAGGCGACCAGCTCGTGGCGCACGGCCATCGGCCCGCAGACACTCACCCACCAAGGCGTGGCGCTGAAGACGAGCGAGGACCTGCACGCGTGGATCGATGCCGAGGAGGACAACGTGCTGGCCGCAGTCGGACAGGCCGCGCGAACCTCCCACGCCGACCTCGCGACAGCGCTGGCCGTGAGCTTCGCCGTCTCGCTGTACGAACGTGGCCACTGGCTCAAACAACTGGCCCTCGGCGAGCTGGCTCGTCGAGCCGCCGAGCACACCGGGAACCTGCTCTTCCAGGCTCATATCTACGGTGATCTCGGCTGGGCACAGATCTGCACCGGCTGGACGGCCGAGGGAATCGTTCACCTCCACCGATCGCTTACCGTCTATCAGCAGCTCGGCCTTCCCCTCCGCGAGGCGGCCCTGCTGGATCAGATCGGCATCGCCTACCGCGCCTCGGGCCGCGCCGAGGAGGCCATCGAATATCACCTGCGGGCACTCGGCATCGAACGCAAGTCCGGAAACGACACTCCCTGGCGTGAAGGGGTGATCATTACGCACCTCGGCCTCGCGTACCAGCACGCAGGACGATTCGACGAGGCCATCGATCTGCACACGCGTGTGATGAGCATTTTCGACGAGTTCGGGGTGACCGTCGACAACGTGTGCGTCCGGATCCACCTCGCCGAGGCATACCGGCTCGCGGGAAAACCCGACCAGGCGGTGCGCCACCAACGCCAGGCGTTGACGCTCTACCAGGCCGCGGGCCACATCGGTGATTACCGGGAAGCGGAGATCTCCTGGGGACTCGGCCTCGCGCTCCACGACACCGGCGAGCCGGACACGGCACGGGGATTCCTCACAAGATCGGCCGACATCCTGCACCACCTCGGTCTCATCACCAGCGAAGAACGACAAGCCATGGAAAGCAGCGCCATACCCGACACACCGAAAGTGATCCAGCGCCAACTCTGAGGCCGCCCGGCCATGCCGACTGACATTAGAACCGCCGCCAGGGTCGGTGTCGCGTATGCGGTCTTCTTGTGCAGACCCATCTTTGCCGGATAGTCGTTCTCAAAGGGGGACGCGCACGCTGCGGCGCTCACCGACGGGGACGGGAGTCGTTGCCGGATTCACCACGCGGGACGCCCCTGTGCAGCCGATCTCCTGATAGACGATGACCGGCTCCCTCGTCCCATTGGTCACGCTCGTGAACGGCGCGACGGTGGAATAGCACCCTGCCGCGGGGTCGACGGCGGAATACACTCTCTTTCCTGAGGCGGCGTAGAGAGTCAAGCTGCCGGCCGCGGCGCCGGCAGGGGCGGGGATGCACGTCAATCCGGCCGTAGCCATTGACAGCATCAGGATGGTGCGCTTTGTGACTTTCATTGGCTATCACCTTCCTCGTGCGGTCGCACACTATTTAGAGAATGAGATGCTGGTGTTGACGGTGTAGTTAACTGAGTCGCCGGGACGAGCGTCCGAAGACCCGGACTCTTCGAGTCGGCCACTCGACTGCCATCACGAAAGATGCGGATATAGGGCGTCACCCACGCGTTGCCGTTCGCGCTGATGATTTGTGCACCGTCATCATAGAAATGACCGCTGAAATGCCACTGAAATCCCACGAAAGGCTTGTCCCGCCCACCCCCGGAGGTCTTGGCGTACGCGTTCTCCCGTGGTCGGGCGCTGATCGATGGGGAGTGGTATCTGTCCGAAGTTGTCCGGTTGGCTGTGACCGGGTTTGATCAGGGGTACGTGCGGAGGTGGTCTCGGAGTTTGCCGCTTTCCAGGTCGAAGTCGAGGGCCAGGGTGCGTTCGAGCGGGCGCGGCAGCCACCACACCCTGGGGCCGAGCAGGGTCAGCACGGCGGGCATCAGCGTCATCCGAACCACGAACACGTCCAGCAGGACGCCGGCCGCGATGCCCGGCCCCAGCATGCCGGTCAGTGGCTTGCCACCGGCGACCAGGACGAGCGAGACCACGGTCAAGACGAGCGCGGAGACGGCCATCACGGGGCGGGAGCGGGCGAAGCCGGTGCGGACGGCGGCCTCCGGGTCCAGGCCGTCGGCCAGCGCCGAGCGGATCCCGGCGCCGAGGAAGATCTGGTGGTCCATCGCCACCCCGAACACCACGATGATCGCGATCACCGGAAGCAGCGGGTGGGCACGGTCATCCCCCAGCGAGACGACGACGGCGAGGATGCCCAGCGTGGCTGCGATGCTCAGCAGGTAGCCCGCCACCGAGATGATCGCGAGCAGCACCGAACGGAAGGCCATCGCCAGGTGCTGGTACGTCAGCATCAGCATGAGAACCAGGTAGAGCGGGAGGAAACCGGTTTCGGCCTGGGCCAGTCGCAGGTCCCCGAGGCCGAGGGCCATGACGGCGAGCAGTGCCGTACCCGTCGCCAGGACTGGAACGGGATGACTCATGACGAACGCGACCCATCGTGATTCGGTGCGCGCCCGCCGGGCGGACCGGGGTGTGGTGAACGCCAGTAGCGCCGGGACCAGGGTGACCGCGGCGATCATGGCCACGAGGACCACGGCGAACGTGGTCAGGCCCGCCGTGACCAGGAAGTCCTGGCCGGTCATGACGAGTTGGAGCATGGGAGGGAAGACCGCCATGGCCGCGCAGACGACGCTCGGCCCGGCGGCTCCCATGGCCCTGGCGATGGTCTCGTTCCGGTTGGGGGACGGGTCGTCCCGGAGCGCGGTCAGGATCCGCGACCCGTAGTCGACGGCCACGACCAGAGCAAGGATCCACGGCAGGGCGAGGGCCCGAGGGTCGAGGCCGAAGCGCGGGACGACGACGCAGGCGGCCAGGAGGACGGCCAGCCAGATCGCGGCGACGAGCCCTCGGTGCCGGCAGCAGTACGCGCCGATGCCGTAGAGGGTGACAGACAAAAGCAGCTCTCCTCATCGGTGTGACAGGCCAGGCGGGGCAGAGCTCGGACTGGTCAGTCCACGGAAAACGGCACCATCCGGCGCATGAAGGCGTCCCAGCCGCGATCGCCCACCAGGCGCCGGGCCACCGGTGCCACCCGGGCCTGGGGCCCGACCTTGTACCGGGCCTTCGGGCGGCGCGCGGCGACCGCCTTGACGATCACCTTCGCCACGTCGTCCGCGCTCAGCACGTCACGCGCGCCCTCCCGGTGGGCCCGCTCGACCATCCTGGCCACGCTCTGCTTGAACCCCTCATAGGGGCCCTCATCGCCGGTCCGCGGGTTGTTCCGCTCACTGCTCGCCATGAACTCCGTCCGCACCGCCCCCGGCTCGACCAGCACGACCCTGACGCCGAACGGGGCGACCTCCTGCCGGAGCGAGTCGCTCAGCGATTCGAGCGCGTACTTGGTCATCGCGTACGGGCACCCGGTCGGGGGCGTCACGAGACCCGCGGCGGACCCCAGATTGACGATCGTGCCCGAGCCCTGCTCCCGCATCCCGGGCAGGACTAGCTGGCACATCCGGATCAGGCCGTACACGTTGGTCTCGAACACTTCGCGCACCAGAGAGAGTGGAACCTCCTCCACTGGCCCGCCACCGCCGCGCCCGGCGTTGTTGATCAGGGTTCCGACGGCGCCATGCTCCTCCTCGACAGCCCGTACGACCCGCACCATGGCGTCCTCGTCGGTCACGTCCAGCCGCTGCACCCGGCAGCCCGCGTCCCTCAACTCGTCCAGGGTGTCCAACCGCCGGGCCGTGGCCCAGGTGGGATAGCCGGCGCGGGCCAAGGCGAGTGCGGTGGCCCGTCCGATGCCCGTGGAGCATCCGGTGATCAATACTGCGTTGGATGTCATACCGCTTCTCCGGGATGCCAGGTGACAGGGAGACGGCGCACGCCGTACGTGATGGAGTCGGTGCGGAATTCGATGTCCTCCTGCGCGACCGCGAGCCGCAGGGTGGGGAGGCGGCGGAGCAGGGCGTTCAGCGCGACGCGCAGCTCGACGCGGGCGAGCTGCTGGCCGATGCACTGGTGGATCCCGTGGCCGAACGCGACGTGGCCCGAGGTCGTCCTGGTCAGCCGGAGCTCGTCCGGGTCGGGGAAGCGGACGGGATCGCGGTTGGCGGCGGGGAGCGAGATCGTCACGGTCTCGCCCGCGGCGATCCGCACGCCGTGCACCTCGATGTCCTTCAGCGCGGTGCGGGTCGGGCCGAGGTGGACGATGGACAGGTAGCGCAGGAGCTCTTCGACGGCGCCGTCGATCAACGACGGGTCGGCGCGCAGACGGTCCAGCTGGTCGGGATTGGACAGGAGGGCGAGCGTGCCGAGGCTGAGCATGCCCGCTGTGGTTTCGTGACCGGCGATGAGCAGCATGACGGCCACGCCGGTCAGCTCCTCGTCGGTCAGCTCGCCACCCTCGATCAGGCCGCTGATCAGGTCGTCCGCGGGCTTGGAGCGCTTGCGCAGGACCAGCTCGTGGAGGTACCGGGCGATGTCGGCGGTGGCCGCGCCGGCGTGCTCCGCGCTGGCGTCGAGACTCGCGATCACGGCCGTGTCCCGCTGGAACCTCTCGCGGTCGCGGTACGGCACACCGAGCAGTTCGCAGATGACCAGCGACGGGATGGGCAGGGCGAAGGACTCGACCAGGTCAAGAGGCGGGCCCAGCCGTTCCATCGCGTCGAGGCGTCCGGCGGTGATCTCCTCGATCCTGGGCTCCAGCTCGCGCATGCGGCGCACGGTGAACTGGCCGGTGATCAGACGCCGGTACCTGGTGTGTTCGGGTACGTCCAGGTTGATGAAGATCCCCGGCCCTGCGGGCTCCCGCGAGCCGTACCCAATCGGCCGGCGCTGGAGCTCCGACCGGGCGCTGAAGTCGGGATGGGCGAGGACCGCCCGGGCCGCGGCGTGACCGGTCACCAGCCAGCCGAGGTGGCCGTCAGGGTAGGCCATGCGGCTGATGGGACGTAGCCTTGCCAGCTCTGTCGGCGGGTCGAGGGGGCGGGTGCGGGTCGTGGGCAGCGGGTGGGCCATCTCATTCCTCGCTCGCGGGAAGCAGCTTCTCCGGGCTGATGGGCAGGTCGCGGACGCGGACGCCGGTGGCGTTGAAGACGGCGTTGGCGATGGCCGCCGCGGAGCCGACCGTGCCGATCTCGCCGAGGCCGCGGCTGCCGACGGGATTGAAGATCGTGTCCGGATAATTCAGGAAGTGGACGTCGATGTCTGGGATGTCGGCGTTGGTGGGGATGAGGTAGTCGGCGAAGTTGGCGTTGGCGATGCGCCCGGTCGCGGGCTCGACCTCGGCGCCCTCCAGGAGCGCCTGGCCCAGGCCCCACACCACGCCACCGATGATCTGGCTGCGCGCGGCCGCGGGGTTGAGTATGGTCCCGGCGTCCACCACGCTGGTCATCCGGGCCACCCGCGTCTCGCCGGTGAACCGGTTGACCCTGACCTCGCTGAAGTGCGCCGCGAACGAGCTCATGGCATGCGAGGGCGTGGCCTCGGGCGTGCTGGTGCCGCTCGCTGTGACACCGTCGACGTCCATGACCGTCAGCAGGCGACCGAACTCGATGCTCCGCCCGTTCGCGCTCAGCACCCCGTCGCGGTAGCTCACCTCCTCGGGCGCGAGCCCGTGGAACGGCGAGCGCTCGTGCTGGGTCGCCCGCAGGATCAGCGCGTCCGTGGCCGCCTTGGCGGCGGCCCTGATCGCGGGCGCGACGCTCGAACTGCCCGCCGATCCTACGGCGCCCGCCATCGCCCCGATCGACATCGGGTCCGGGCTGAGCCTGGTGTCGCCGAGCACGGACACCACACGGGCGAGCGGCATGCCGAGGCTGTCCGCGGCCGTGATCGCCAGCACGGTCCGCATGCCAGTGCCCATGTCGGAGGTGGCCGCCCCGACGTGCACGGTGCCGTCGTTGCGGAATGCGACCCGCATCGTCATCTCGTACCGGTTCGCCCCGTACACCCCGGCTGCCATGCCGTACCCGACCAGCCACTCCCCCTCCACCACGGAACGCGGCTCCGCCTTGCGGCGCGACCAGCCGAAGCGGGCCGCGCCGAGCTGCAGGCACTCGGCGAGGTGCTTGGAGGAGTACGGCCCACCGTTGGTGGGGTGGCGGTCGGTGTCGTTCGCCAGCCGGAGCGCGACCGGGTCGAGGGCGAGCGCGTGGGCCAGCTCGTCCATCGCGCACTCCAGCCCGAACGACCCGGCCTCCTCACCCGGCGCCCGCATGATCGTCGCCGGCGGCATGTCCAGCGTCACGACCTTGGTGCCCGTGTGAACGTTGGGCGCCTTGTAGACGCCAAGTGAGTAGCCGCTGACGCCGTTGTAAAGGGAGCTGACGTTCGACCTGGTGGACACGCAGTCATGCTTGATCGCGCGGAGCTTGCCGTTGCGAGCCGCGCCGAGCGCGACGTCCTGGACGACGGCCGGGCGGTGGCCGGTCACCGAGTAGAGCTGCTCGCGGGTGAGCGCCAGTTTGACCGGGCGGCGCACCTGCCGGGCCGCCGCGGCCGCGAGCACGGCGGGTGGCCAGGTGCTGGCCTTGCCGCCGAAGGCGCCGCCGACGTGCGTGCTGATCACCCGTACGGCCGCGGCCTCGACCTCCATCGCGACGGCGATCTCCTGTGCGTGCAGCAGCGGTCCCTGGGTGCCGCTGTGGATGGTGAGCTTGCCGTCGGCGTCCCAGGCGGCGATGGCGGTGTGGGGCTCCATCGGGTTGTGGTGCTCGGGCCGCTGGCTGTAGGAGGTCCGGACGGTGACGGCGCTGTCGGCCAGTGCGGCGTCGATCGAGCCGAACCTGGGCTCCAGGACGTCGGCGACCGGTGGGCCGGTCAGCGGGGGCGGCACGACGGCGTTCGGGATACCGTCGGCAAAGGACGTGTTCGGCCGTCTGGCGTCGTAGGCGGTATCGACCAGTGCCGCCGCGTCCCGTGCCTGCTCGAAGGTCTCGGCGATGATCAGGCCGATGACCTGTCCGTGGTGGCGGACCTCGCGGTCGCCGGGCTGCAGCGGGAAGCGGTTGGGTCCGTAGAGGTAGTAGCCGGGGCCCTGCGCCCAGGGGCCTGCGTACCGCAGCGGGTTGAACGGCGTGAAGACGGCGAGCACGCCGGGTGCGGCGAGGGCGGCGTCGGCGCTCATCGTGCGGATGGTGCCGTTCGCGATCGTGCTGAGCACCAGGTAGCCGTGGACGAGGCCGTCGACGGGGTGGTCGCCGGAGTAGCGGGCGGCGCCGGTCACCAGGCGCGGTCCGTCAACGCGGTTGGTCATGGCCGGCCTGCCAGCCGGGTGAGCGCGCGGATGACGGTCTGTCGCAGGAGGGCGGGCTTGAAGCCGTTGTGCGGCAGAGTCCTGGCGCCCTCGGCCGCGCGGGCCGCGGCCTGCTCGAAGACCTCCGGGCGGGCCGGGCGGCCCTTGAGCGCGCTCTCGACCGCGGGCAGCCGCCACGGCTTGGTGCCCACTCCCCCGGCCGCGATCCGCGCGTCCGCGACGGTGCCGTCGCGCAGGTCGATCGCCGCAGCGACGGAGGTCAGCGCGAACTCGTACGACGTTCTGTCGCGTACCTTGACATACACCGACCGCTTGGCCCAGGCCAGGACCGGCACCGTCACGCCGGTGATCAGCTCGCCCGGGCGCAGCCGGTTCTCCAGGTGCGGGGTGTCTGCGGGCAGCAGGTAGAAGTCCTCCAGGCCGACGGTACGGGTGCCGGACCGGTCGCACAGCCGCACCGAAGCGTCGAGAGCCGTCAGCGCCACGGCGAGATCGCTGGGGTGCGTGGCCGCGCAGGAACCGCTCGTGCCCAGGATCGCATGCGCGCGGTTGCTGCCGTCGAGGGCGGGGCAGCCGCTGCCGGGCGTGCGCTTGTTGCAGGGCGTGGCCGGATCGCGGAAGTATCCGCAGCGCGTGCGCTGTAACAGGTTTCCGCCGATGCTGGCCATGTTCCTGATCTGGGGCGAGGCGCTCTGGAGCAGCGCCTGGGAGATCACCGGGTAGTGGGCGGCGACCATGGGGTGGGCCGCGGTGTCGCTCATCTTGGCCAGCGCGCCGACGTACAGGCCGGTCGTGTCATAGCGGATGTCGCGCAGCGGCAGCGCGCCGATGTCCAGCACCGCGCTCGGGGCCAGGACGTCGAGCTTCATCAGGTCCACCAGCGTGGTGCCGCCCGCCAGGTAGGCCGAGCCGTCGCCGGCCGCCGCCAGGGCGTCCTCAACGTTGGAGGGGGCGCTGTAGGTGAAGGCGCGCATCAGCTCGGCCCGCCCTTCCCGACGGCCTCGACGATGTTCGGGTACGCGCCGCAGCGGCACAGGTTGCCCGACATGAACTCCCTGATCTCCGCCTGCGAGCCGTCGTGCCCCTCCCTGACCAGCGCCACCGCGGACATGATCTGCCCGGGGGTGCAGAAGCCGCACTGGAGGGCGTCGCAGTCGAGGAACGCCTGCTGCATCGGGTGAAGCCTGGCTCCCTTTGCCAGCCCCTCGATCGTGGTGACGGGCCTGCCGTGCGCGCTGGCGGCCAGGGTCAGGCAGGACAGCACCCGGCGGCCGTCCATGTGCACGGTGCAGGCGCCGCACTGGCCCCGGTCGCAGCCCTTCTTCGTACCCGTCAGGTGGAGCCGCTCGCGCAGCGTGTCCAGGAGCGTCGTCCTGGCGTCGAGGCGGAGGCGGTGGGTCGCGCCGTTCACGCGGAGGGTCAGGTCGAGCGTTGT
>NZ_JBFAMX010000418.1:0-9090 GCF_040659615.1 Nonomuraea sp. NPDC049784 | reverse complement strand
GAGCTCGACCCGGGCCGCCTGCGCGCCCTCGACCCGGGCGCCGACATCGACGCGGTACGCCGTGCGCTCAGCGCGTACGAGCTGGCCTGCGGCGAGAAGCCGGGACCGCTGGCCGAGGAGCCGCTCGGCGGCAGGTTCCGCTGGCTGACCGCCCCCCGCAGCACGATCGTCCAGACCGGGCCCGTGCACGCGGGCCTCACCGCCGACCCGGACATCGAGCTGAACAGGCTGTTCGACAAGCTCGTACGGGTCTAGAAGAGGACCGACATGAACGTGTCGACCTCCTGGAAGCCGACCTTGCGGTAGACGGCCCGGGCCGATTGGTTGAAGTCGTTGACGTACAGCGTGACCACGGGGGCGAAGAGGCTCAGCGCGGCCTCCACGACGGCGGCCATGCCGGCCACGGCGTGGCCCCTCCCCCGCAGCTCCGGCGCGACCCAGACCCCCTGGATCTGGCAGGCGTGCGGCGTGACGGCCCCGATCTCCGCCTTGAACACCACGCGGCCCTCGTCGATGCGGGCGTAGGAGCGGCCGATCCTGATCAGCTCGGCCACGCGGGTGCGGTAGAGCGCGCCGCCGTCACCGAGGTTCGGCGAGACGCCGACTTCCTCGGTGAACATGGCCACGCAGGCAGGCAGCAGGACGTCGAACTCCTCCGGCCGCACCCGGCGTACCAGCGGATCGGGGGGCACCGGCGGCTTGCGCGAGGTGGCCATGACCGGCTGCGCCCACCGGATCGCCCGGGCCCGGCCCCAGTGCGGCTCGAGACGCTCCCACAGCAGGGAGACGGCGTCGACCGGGCCCACGATGGAGGAGCAGCGACGCCCCTGCTTGCGGGCGCGGTCAGCGAACGCGTGCACGGCCTCGGGACCGGCGTTGACCGGCACCATGTTGGCACCGGCGTAACAGAGTGACACAAGTCCACCGCGCGGCCCGAACCCCCACATCTGCCCGCCCAGCCTCGCCGGATTGAGTCCGACGGCCCGCACCCGGGAGGAGACGAAGACGTTCGCGACCGGGTCGGTGTCCAGCAGGGCGAGAACCTCGTCCCGGTCGCTGTCGTCGAGCACGCGCGACGCCGATGTACGCAGCATCACATGGTCAGACTACGCGAAGGGTTACCGATTGGCTCATCGGGCGATGCCGACGGTAATCCTTTCTTGACGTCATTTCTCCTAGAGCAGCCCGAGGAGCCCGAACAAGCCGTCCGTGGGGCTTGCCGCCGCCATGTGCTCGGACGCCTGAGGCTCGGGCAGCCCGGCGCACGTCACGTCCCGCGCCGGCAGCGTGCCGTCCCTCAGGTACGCGGCGAGGCGGCCGTCCACGCACTTGTTCCCGGCCAGCGAGACGCCGTGGTTGCCGCCGCCTTCGATCACCATGGTGGCGTGGGCGAAGTGCCTGCGCATCTCCAAGGCCCCCTTGTACGGCGTCGCGGCATCGTCGCGGGACTGGATCATGAGGATCGGCGGCAGGTTCGGCGACCCCTTCACCTCGACCGGCGTGCCACCCTTGACCGGCCAGAAGGCGCAGGGAGCGTTGAACCAGGCGTTCGGCCAGGTCATGAACGGCGCCTCGCGATGCATCCGCGTCATGTCGGTCCGCCACTTGTCCCACTGGCGCGGCCACTTGGCGTCGGCGCACTGGACGCCCAGGTAGATGGCGTAGCCGTTCTCGGCTCTCTCGTCGTCCTTGCCGTACTTCTCGTAGAGGTCGAGCAGGCCCTTGACGTCGCCCTCCCGTACGTACGAGGACCAGGCCTGGGCGAACTGGGGCCAGACCCGGTCGCTGTACCCGCCGATCGTGAAGACGTCGTCCAGCTCGCTCGGCCCCACCACCTCGCCCGCCGGGCGGGTGCGCAGCCGGTCGCGCATCGCGTAGTAGGCGAACGACGTCTGCTTGCTGGTGGCGCCCAGCCTGTAGACGGAGTTGTGCCTGGCGGTCCAGGCCAGGAACTGGCGGTGGCGGTGCTCGAAGGCACTGTCCTGCTTGAGGTTCGACTCGTACCAGACCTGCGTGGGGTCGATCGTGCTGTCCATGACGAGCCGCTTGACCCTGGTCGGGAAGAGCGTGGCGTAGACGGCGCCCAGGTAGGTGCCGTACGAGTAGCCGAAGTAGCTGATCTTCTCCTCGCCGAGCGCGGCGCGGATGGAGTCCAGGTCCCTGGCGGAGTTCTCGGTGGTGAGGTACGGCAGCAGCCAGGCCCAGTAGTTGCCGCACCGGTTCGCGAAGTCCGCCGCCCTCGACAGCAGCACCCGCTCCTCTGCCTCACCGTGCGGCACCGCGTCCGGCCTGGGGGGCTTGAAGTACGTCTCCGGGTCCACGCAGTGCACCGCCGGCTCGCTCCCGCCGACGCCGCGCGGGTCGAACCCGACGATGTCGTACCGCTCGCTCACGTCCCGCGGCAGCGACGTGGCCACGAACTCGGTCAGCTCCCGCCCGGACGCCCCCGGCCCGCCGGGGTTCACCAGGAGCGTGCCGAGGTGGTTGGCGTCCCTGGACACCTTGGCCTTGATCCGGTTGATGGCCAGCGTGATCGTCTGGCCCCAGGGCTCGTTGTAGTCGAGCGGTACGCGTACCGTGGCGCACTCGAGGTTGGCCGACGTGGCCCTCCCGGCTTCCTTGGGACACGGCTCCCAGGCCACGGTGCCCGGCGCCCCCCTTGCGCCGCTGGCCAGCGCCGCCCCGTCCGCGCTCACGATCCCGCCGACGAGCACCACAACACTCGCGACAACCCCCACGACCCGTTTCATCCGGCCCCATTCCCCCGTGTTCATAGGCCTGCGATGCTCCCGTGCGCGGCCGTGTCATCACTCTGGGTATGGGGAAAGGCTTGCCAATTTGTAATTGCCTGATTGCATCCCGTAACCGTCCCACGGCACGGGCGCTGGGCGCGGGTTGTTGAGCACGAGCCGCTGGGCACGGCCTGTTGGCGGGTCGAGGCGCCGTTTCAAGGCGCTCGCACAGCACCCGCGGCCCGCGCGCCGCCCGAAGCCGCCGCAGAATCCGGCCAAGCCGGATCCACCGCAACCCCGAGGACGCGAAGGCACCGCGAACCGGACGCGCGCAAAGCCCAGGAGCTCAGCCGCGAAGCCCGGGAGCTCCAGAGGAAGGGATCAGCCGACGACGACCTGAGGGCCGGAGTCGTCGTCGAGGTCGACCTCGACGCCCATCTCCTCGGCCAGCCGGAGCGCCTCCTCGATCAGCGTCTCCACTATCTGCGACTCCGGCACCGTCTTGATGACCTCGCCCTTGACGAAGATCTGCCCCTTGCCGTTGCCGGAAGCCACCCCGAGGTCGGCCTCCCGAGCCTCCCCGGGCCCGTTCACCACGCAGCCCATCACGGCCACCCGCAGCGGCACCTTGAGCCCTTCGAGCCCCGCCTGCACCTCGTCCGCGAGCGTGTACACGTCCACCTGGGCCCGCCCGCACGACGGGCAGGAGACGATCTCCAGCCCCCGCTCCCGCAGCCCGAGCGACTCCAGGATCTGGGTGCCGACCTTGACCTCCTCCACCGGAGGCGCGGAGAGCGAGACGCGGATGGTGTCGCCGATGCCCTCCGCCAGCAGGGCGCCGAAGGCGACCGCGGACTTGATGGTGCCCTGGAAGGCCGGGCCGGCCTCCGTGACGCCAAGGTGCAGGGGGTAGTCGCACTTGGCTGCGAGCAGCCGGTACGCGTTGATCATCACGACCGGGTCGTTGTGCTTGACCGAGATCTTGATGTCGCGGAACCCGTGCTCCTCGAAGAGCGAGCACTCCCAGAGCGCCGACTCCACCAGCGCCTCGGGCGTGGCCTTACCGTACTTCTGCAGCAGGCGGGGATCGAGCGAGCCGGCGTTGACGCCGATCCGGATCGGCACTCCGTGGTCGGAGGCGGCCCGGGCGATTTCGCCCACCTTGTCGTCAAATTTCTTGATGTTTCCGGGGTTGACCCGGACAGCCGCGCACCCCGCCTCGATGGCGGCGAACACGTACTTGGGCTGGAAGTGGATGTCGGCGATGACCGGGATCTGCGACTTCTTGGCGATGATCGGCAAGGCGTCGGCGTCGTCCTGGGACGGCACGGCAACGCGCACGATCTGGCAGCCCGACGCCGTGAGCTCGGCGATCTGCTGCAACGTGGCGTTGACGTCGGCGGTCACCGTGGTCGTCATCGACTGCACCGAGACGGGCGCGTCGCCGCCCACCGGCACGCTGCCGACCATGATCTGGCGAGAGTGTCGGCGTTCGGCGAGCGGCTTGGGACGGACCGTCGGGATGCCGAGAGCTACAGAAGTCATTTCAACCCTTACTGTGACGACGGTTTCCAGTCTAGGTAGTGAGTTCCACCGCGCGGGCCCGGGCCCAGGCGTCGGCCGCGAGCACCTCTTCGACGGAGTCGGCCGGGGTCACCTGATGCTCCTCGACGACCTTGGCCACGGTGTCGACGATCGCCAGGAACGGCAGCTCGCCGCGGATGAACGCCTCGAGGCACGCCTCGTTGGCCGCGTTGTAGACGGCGGGCGCGGTGCCGCCCGCGCCGCCGACGTGCCTGGCCAGCGCGACCGAGGGGAACGCGACGTCGTCGAGCGGCTCGAACGTCCACGTGTGCGCCTTGGTCCAGTCGATGGCCCGCGCCGCGCCGGGGATGCGATGGGGGTGGCCGAGCGCGAGCGCGATCGGCAGCCGCATGTCGGGCGGGCTGGCCTGGGCGATGGTCGAGCCGTCTACGTACTCCACCATGGAGTGGATGATCGACTGCGGGTGGACCACGACCTCAATACGGTCGAAACCGATGTCGAACAGCAGGTGCGCCTCGATCACCTCGAGCCCCTTGTTGACCAGGGTGGCGGAGTTGATCGTGATCATCGGGCCCATCGACCAGGTGGGATGGGCCAGTGCCATCTCGGGCGTGACGCCGGCCATCTCCGCGCGCTTCATCCCCCTGAACGGCCCGCCGCTCGCGGTGATCACCAGCTGCTTGACGCTGTCGGGAGCGTAGCCGTCGGGCCCCGAGGCCCACAGGGACTGCTGCAGCGCCGAGTGCTCGGAGTCGACCGGCAGGATCTGCCCGGGCTTGGCCAGCCGCTTGACCAGCGGCCCGCCGATGATCAGGGACTCCTTGTTGGCCAGCGCGAGTGTCCTGCCCGCCTCGAGCGCGACCAGCGTGGAGGTCAGCCCGAGCGCACCGGTGATGCCGTTGAGCACCATGTCGCACTGCCACGCCGCCACCTCCGCGACCCCTTCGGGCCCGCCGAGCACGATGGGCGTCACGCCGTGCGCGGCCAGCGCGTCCTTCAGCGCGGGAACGGCCGCCGCGTCGGCCACCGCCACCACCTCGACGCCGAACTCGGCCGCCTGCCTGGCGAGCAACTCGACCTTGCCACCCCCCGCCGCCAGCCCGGCGACCTTGAAGCCGCCCGGGTTGGCGGCCACGACATCGAGGGCCTGAGTGCCGATGGAGCCAGTGGAGCCGAGCACGACGACAGTGCGGAGGGTCTCTTCATGCACCTGTCCATTGTCCCCGCTGCGGGACGTACTCAGGCACGCGGCACCGACCGTGCCAAAATCCCGTCACTTATGTGACCCGAGATAACGCAGTTAATTTGTGCCGGAATATTGCTATATCGGTATGCGCAAATCTTGAGAAATCTGGATATTGATACCGCTACCTTCCGAACCTCAGGTCCGGTTTTCGGGAGGTACGTAATGCACCGCAGAGTCGTTCTGCTTTCCATCCTCACCCTCGCCGCGGGGAGCGCCGCCCTGCTCCCGGCGAGCACGGCGCAGGCCAACGTCCAGATGCGGCCGAAACCCGCCCAGCACGCGGCGGCGGACTCGGCCTCCGAGCAGCGGCAGGTCCTGACGTACTGGACCGAGCAGCGGATGGAGACGGCCAAGCCGCTGGACGCGCCGAACCCCAAGAAGGGGACGAAGCTGACCATGGACGAGCCCTCGGAGGGCACCCCGTGGACGGCGCCGCCCACCGGCACGACGCGCGTCGGCGTGGAGTTGCAGGCGGCCAGATCGTCCGGCCAGGCGTGGACCGGCGGCGGCGCGGTCGTGAAGACCACCGGCCGGATCTTCTTCACCACGCAGGGGCGGAACGCGTCGTGTTCGGGCTCGGCGGTGACCAGCGCGAACAAGAGCGTGGTGCTGACCGCCGGCCACTGCGTGAAGCTGAATGGCACGTTCCACACAAACTGGGTCTTCGTGCCCGGCTACAACAACGGCGAGCGGCCGTTCGGCACCTGGGCGGCCACGAAGCTGCTGACCACGCCGCAGTGGAACTCCGGCGAGGACATCAACTTCGACGTCGCCGCCGCGGTGGTCGCGCCGCTCGAGGGCAAGACGCTGGTGGACGTCGTGGGCGGCCAGGGCGTCGCGTTCAACCAGCAGAGAAGGCAGCAGATGTACGGGTTCGGCTACCCGGCGGCGGCGCCATACGACGGCTCGAAGCTGATCTACTGCAGCGGCCGGACCTTCGACGACTACCTCATGAGCGACGACCAGGGCCTGACCTGCAACATGACCGGCGGTTCGAGCGGCGGTCCCTGGATGCTGAACTTCAACGAGTCGACCGGGCTCGGCACGCAGAATTCGGTCAACAGCTTCAAATACAACTTCGCCCCCAACTGGATGTTCGGCCCATATTTCGGGAACGAGGCCCAGGCCGTCTACCAATCGGCGCAAAACACCAACGCACTCTGAGTCTTTTACCGAAAGTAGTCACAAGAACACACCTCGTGGTGCAGACTCCGGGGGCATGACCTTGAGCACCCCCCTGCTTGCGGCCGCCCCGCTTCTGGCAGGTCTGATCGGCCCCGCCCTCCTCGGCGGAACCCCCGGCCCGCAGCAGGCCCACAGGGCAGTGCGTACCCAGATAGTCGAGCACGTGGCCGCTCGCACGGCCGCCGAGCAGCGGCACGTGCTCGACTACTGGACGCCGGAGCGCATGGCCAAGGCGCTGCCGATCGGCCTGCTGGACATCGTGACGGACAGTGCGGGCCTGCTGAGCGACCTGACGGGCACCGCGGGCGTACACGCCGCCCCGGACCTGTCGGGCCGCCGCCTGGGCCCGTACGGTGCCGGCCTGTCCGGTCCCGGAACACCGCGCCACCAGGCGGCCGGGCGGCCGCAGACCAACACGGTCGGCTCGCGCTGGATCACAGGCGGCGCCGTGGCCAGGACCACGGGCCGCGTCTTCCTGACGGTGGCCGGGGCCGACTTCGTCTGCTCGGCGAGCACGGTAAAGAGCGCCAACAGGGACGTCGTGGTCACCGCCGGCCACTGCGTCAAGGACGGCGCGGGCGAGTGGGCGGCGAACTGGACGTTCGTCCCCGGGTACGAGACGACCGGCCTGCAGCCGTACGGGCAGTACGCGGCGCGCCGCATGTTCGTGGCCGGCCCGTGGTCGCGCAGCGGCGACGACAACTTCGACGTGGGCATGGTCGCGCTGGCCACGTCGGCCGGCAGGCACGTGGCCGACGTGGTGGGCACGCAGGAGATCGCCTTCAACGCCGCGCGCGGGGGGCAGGCGTTCGGCTTCGGTTACCCCGCCGACCCGCCGTACAGCGGCGACCACCTGGTCTACTGCGCGGGGCGGCTGAAGAACGACCCCAACGGGCAGAGCCGCGACCAGGGCCTGGCCTGCGACATGACGGCGGGCTCGAGCGGCGGGCCGTGGATGACCACGTTCGACCCGGGCACGGGCAAGGGCACGATCACGTCGCTGAGCAGCTTCAAGTACAGCGACGACCACCGCACCATGTACGGCCCGTTCTTCGGCGACACCGTCAAGGCCCTCTTCAACACGGCGGAACACGCATAGCCCGGGCGACCTGCTGCATCAAGACCGCGGCCTCCTCCGACGCGTGCGACACGGAGGCGATGATCTCGTCCGTGCCGGCACCGGTGGTCAGCGCCAGGTCACCGAGTATGGCCTTCACCAACGGCGTGAGGTTGCTCCGGCTCCACTCCCCGATCGCACCAATGTAGGTCTCAACCCGCTCCTGGTCGTTGTCCGGCCGCAGACTCAGCACTTCGAACAACCCACGCAGCGGTGCTCCGCGCCCTCGAGTCTCAACCTCGGCAAAGAACGGCGTGATGACATGGATGAGCGCCATCTGTTCTATGTCGTAGCAGAACTCGGCTTCCATCACGAGGTCCACGATGCTGCGGCGGTCCAGCAGCGGGTCGGGCTGAAAAGGGATCGTGGTTTCCAGCCGGCCGTGCGCGGGCAGGCGCAACACGATATCCACACTCTCTGGATCCACCTCGATCACGTCGATCATGCTGCCGTTGAACGCCTGGTACGTGCCCGCGACCTCCTCGACATTCCGCTCGAAGGGCCGGTGCGGGGCTGGGCACGGGATCTCCCGCATCCCGAAGACCGTCCGCTGCTCGTCCTTACTGAAGCTCTTGAGAGAGACGGGCAGCTCCAACCGGCCGAGCGCCTCCAGGTAGGCGGTGACGGCGAGGATCGCGTGCGCGGCCTCCAACCGCTCGGTACGGCTGCGCCACACCTTGTCGGCGCGCCAGTCCCGCCACCGCCCCAGAAGGTCGTTCCCGACCTTGATGAGCTCGTTCTTGACCTCGATCAGGTCCCAGACACCCAGGGTGCCGACCCCCAGCAGGGTGTCCAGGGCCCTGATCGCCGGGTCCTGACCGCCCAGGAGCCGGACCGCGTCGACGTACCGAAATCCCCTCGCCATGCGGGGATGCTCAGCCCTGTCAGAGCGTCAGACCGGTCAGAACCATGACCTTCTCGTACGTGAGGTCGTCCATCGCCGAGTGGAGCCCCTCGCGTCCGATCCCCGAGTCCTTCACACCGCCGTAAGGCATCTGGTCCGCCCGGTACGAAGGCACGTCGCCGATGATGACGCCGCCCACCTCCAGCTCCCGGTTCGCGCGGAAGGCGGCGTCCAGCGAGCGGGTGAACACCCCGGCCTGGAGCCCGTACTTCGAGTCGTTGACCATCGCGTACGCCTCGTCGATCGAGGCGGCGGGCTGGAGGATCATGACGGGGCCGAAGACCTCCTCGCACGCCACCTTGGCGTCGTGCGGGACGTCGGCCAGCACGGTCGGGGCGACCGTCGCTCCCTCGCGGCTGCC
>NZ_JBFAMX010000417.1:0-9123 GCF_040659615.1 Nonomuraea sp. NPDC049784 | reverse complement strand
CGGGCCCGCCGCTGCCCCCGGCGGCGGCGTGGCAGTTGTGCGTGACCATCAGCCCCGGCCCCTCGGAGAGCGCCTCGGCCGTGTCGCCCACACACCGGTACATCTGCTCGCCCGAATAGCCCTTGCCCGCCGGGTAGCCGAGCAGCTCGAGCCCGCGCAGCGCCGTGCCCCTGCCGGTGGTCAGAGGCCGCAGCCCCCGCCCGGTCACGTCCTCCAGCGGGCGCTTGCGGCGCGCCACGCCGACCAGGCCGATGTCGTACGGCAGCAGATCCGGCGAGTACGGCTCGCGGCGCCACTTGTCCGGCACCCACGTGCGCACGGCCGGCCAGATCCCCATGCGCGGCCGCTGGTCGTAGCCCGGCAGGAAGGCCAGCTGCTGGATCGCCCGCCCGTGCTGGTACAGGCAGTGCGCCGCGGTCAGCACCAGGCTGCGGCTGCGCGAGTTGATCACCGCGGCGCCGCACACCACGTTCGTCCGCGTCGCGGGGTCGTGGCCGAGCAGCATCCCGGTGAGCCGGCGCGCCCCCGTGTAGGGGCGCGGAACCGGCGCGTAACCCAGGCGATCGCCGTCGGGGGTCAGTATTCGGGGAACGGGGACGTTACGTTGCGACACCTCGGTGACGGCGGTTGGATCGAGCAGGACCAGAGACAGCACCAACCTGAGCACCCTTCCACCTTAGAGCGAAGATGATCAGTGCTCTGACCTGCAAGATTAAGCTTTACCTTTAACTTGTGTACTGGAAACCCAGCGCGCGCAGCCGAGCGTGCGCCGACTCGTAGACGTCCGTCTGGCCGAGATACGCCTTGGGCAGTTTCGCGACCATCGTGTAGTTGGTGTCGCACACGTTCCCGACCGGCGCCTGCCCGGCCTGGCTGACGAGCTGGTAGGCGTCCAGCGTGTCCAGCCCGGTCAGCTCCGACGTCCAGGTGACCAGGTCGTGCTGGCTGATCCGGTACGCGTCCTCCAGCGGCCTGGCCGATCCCGTGGACATCAGATGCAGATCGTCCTCCAGTCGCGGCCACGGCGTCGCCACACCCTTGATCAGCTCGACCGCGACCACGGTGTTCATGGCCGACTCCACCGCGGTGCCGCAGACCTCGCCGTGCCCCTGCAACCCGTGGCCGTCGCCGATCGAGAACATCCCGCCCTCGACGTTCACCCCCAGATAGACGGTGACGCCCGCGCGCAGCTCCGGGGTGTCCATGTTGCCGCCGTGCGCGTCCGGGGTGATGGTCATGCGGGCCTCGTTCGCGGCGGGGGCCACGCCGACCGTGCCGTGCATCGGGTCGAGCGGCAGCGCCACGCTGAAGTCGCTGTTGCGGGCGTGGTAGACGGCCACACCCTTGCCGAGGTCGATGTCGTACCGCCAGACCCGCTCCTCCAGCGGTGGCTGCAGCATGGCCGTGGTGTGGGTGCCGGTCAGCGCGCCGAAGTGGGGGAACGTCGTGGACACCGCCCAGTCCCTGGCCGGTGTGATCTTGATGAAGTGCAGGGCCAGCGTGTCGCCCGGCTCGGCGCCCTCGACGTGGAAGGGGCCGGTGACCGGGTTGAGGTAGGGGAACTCACACACCTGCGACGGCAGGTCGTCCACGCTCCGCACCCGGCCGCCGAAGCAGTCCTCGGTGTACAGCTCCAGGATCGTGCCCGGCCGTACCTTGCCGACGGCCGGGCGCCCTCCGAAGGTGTAGCTCAGGTCTTCCGGCGAGGGGTGGTAGGAGACGACGTTCACTGGACCTCCGAGGGAAGTACGGGCCTGCGGCCGGTGGCGTACGAGATGCCGAGGACGATCAGGCCGATCGCCAGCCAGGTGCCGCCCACCCACTGGGCGTAGACGCTCTGGTTGAAGACGACGGCCACCAGGACGGCGAAGCCGATCACGGGCGCTATCAGATGCGCGAGCCAGTTCCGGCTGCGCCGCCGGAACACGTAGTACACGACCACGGCGACGTGCAGCAGCAGGAACGCGACCATGGCGCCGAAGTTGACCAGTGAGGTCAGCTCGCCGATGCCGTTCGCCCTGGTGCTCATGTAGACGCCGATGACCAGCGAGATGGCGGCCACCACCAGGGTCGCGTTGACCGGCACCTTGTGCCTGGGGTCCACTTTCGCGAGGAACGAGGGGAGCTGGCGGTCGCGGCCCATCGCGAACAGCAGGCGCGAGGTGGCCGCCTGCGCGACCAGCGAGTTGGCGAAGCCCCACGCGACGGCGGTGGCCACGGCGGTCAGCACCGACAGCCAGTGCCCGCCGGCGAACTCCGCGGTGGTGTAGAACGCACTGCCCAGCGGGTCGTCGTTCGCGATCAGTGCGTCGCGGCCGGGGGTGAGCAGCGCGGCGACCCACGTCTGCGCCACGAACAGCACGGCGGCCAGCGCCAGCGCGGCCACCATGGAGCGCCCGAGCCTGCGGGCGTACTCGCGGTTCTCCTCCGCCAGCGTGGAGATGCCGTCGAAGCCGAGGAACGACAGCACGGCCACCGAGGCGGCCGCCAGCACCACGCTCCAGCTGAACCCGGCGGACTCGAAGATCGGCGTCAAGGCGCCGGTCTGCGCCTTGCCCTGGGCGAGCGCGATGCCGCCGACCACCAGGAAGATCGCCAGCACCGCGAGTTCGGCCACCAGCATGATCCGGGTGATCCTGGCGGTCATCTGGATCCCGAGGAAGTTCACGACGGTGTTGAGCAGCACGAACGCGACCAGCCACGTCCAGACGGGGATCGCGGGCACGAACGAGTTCATGGCCACGCTGGCCACCAGGTAGAGCAGCGAGGGCACGAGCACGTAGTCGAGCAGGATCGCCCAGCCGGCGATGAACCCGACAGGGGCCGCGATGCCCCGCCCCGCATACGTGTAGACAGAGCCGGCCATCGGGAAGGCACGGGCCATCTGCGCGTACGACAGCGCCGTGAACGCCATCGCCACCAGGCCGATGACATACGCGAGCGCCACCATCCCGTGGGACACCGCGAAGACGTGGCCGAAGATGCCGAACGGCGCGATCGGCACCATGAAGATCAGGCCATAGATCATCAGATCGGCGAAGCCCAGGGAACGCTGGAGCTCCTGCCGGTAGCCGAACTGCTCGATTGTGCTCATGTACGGCTCCAAGCTGCTTGGGGGGCGATTCCGCACCTTAGAGCCAAAGCTTTCTAATGAAAAGGTTTCTCAAGCAAGAAACTTAGGCCGTCGGCCCTGCCGAGATGCACGCGCCGGCGCACCTGCCGGTCGAGCAGCGTGAGGGTCCCGCGGGCGCTGGTGATCGTGGTGCCGTCGGCGACCGCGTCGAGCGCGGGCACGGCCAGTGACTCCGCCCGCGCCGACAGGGCGGCCAGCATGGCGACGGCCTCATAGCAGCCGTGCCCGTGGGCGTTCAGCATCGGGGCGTCCTGGCCGAACCTGGCCGCGTACCTCTCGGCGAAGCCGAGGCTGGCATCGGTGGGCAGGTCGCGGAAGTAGCCCATGGACGCGTACAACTCGCCGGTGCCGTCGCCGCCGATGCCCAGCAGGCCGTGCTCCTCCAGCGCGCCGCACAGCCGCGCCGCGTCCAGGCCACCGGCGGCGTACGCCCGGTTGAACGCCACCAGATCGCTGCCGATCAGCGTCAGCAGGATCGCGTCCGGCTTGGCGTCGGCCACCTGGTCGAGCCGGCGCACGGCCTCGCCGTACCTGACGAAGCTCTCGCCCACCACGGTCGCGCCGAGGGCCCGCAGCCGCCGGCGGGCGCCGGCGTGCACCAGGCGCGGCCAGATGTAGTCGTTGCCCAGCAGGAACCAGCGGCGCGCCCCACGTGTGCCGGCCAGCCAGTCGATGCCCGGCGAGAGCTGCCTGCCGGGGGTCTCGCCGAGGAAGTAGACGCCCGGCGCGTGGCCGCCGCCCTCGTACGGCGGCGCGTACACGAACGGGACCCGCCCGGCGATCGCGGACACGATCTCAACCCGCACGTCGCTCGCGTGGGCGCCCACGACGGCCTGCACCGTCTCCGACCCGACCAGCTCGGCCACCTCGGCCGCCACCTGGCGCGCGGGCCTGCCGCCGTCGACGAGGACCAGCTCGACCGGCCTGCCCAGCACGCCGCTCCGGGCGTTGAGCTCCTCGGCGGCCAGCACGGCGCAGTTGATCGCGCACGGGCCCATCAGGCCGAGCACCCCCGACACGGGCACGACCAGGCCGATCCTGATCGACTCCGACGGTATGAGCCGCGCTTCGAGCGGATCGACGGTCGCCGCCACGCCGACGAGTATCCTCCCTTCAAGCTCCCCGACGAAAGGACCGATCTCGATGACCACCTCTGGGCTCGGGTCCTCACTCGCCTACCTCCTCAGTCGTGCGGAGCGCAGCGTCAACCGCGCCCTGGCCGCGGTGCTGGCCGGCGAGGACGTCACGGTCGAGCAGTGGCGCATCATGCGGGCGCTGGCCGACGGGCGGGGCGACTCGATGGGCGAGCTGGCCGAGGCGGTGCTGATGCCGCACCCGACGCTGACCAAGGCTGTCGACCGGCTGATCGACCGGGCGCTGGTCTACCGCGGGCCATCGAAGGGCGACCGGCGGCGGGTGGCGGTGTTCGTCTCGGACCGGGGGGCCGAGCTGCTCGAGCGGGTGGACGGGGCGGTGACCGAGCACCACGGGCTGATCGCGGTGGCGTTCGGGCACGAGCGCACGGAGCGGCTCATGCGTGACCTGGAGGGCCTGGTGGAGGCCCTCGACTACGCCGAGCTCAGGGTCTGACCCGGGGCAGGGCTCGCGGCATGCCCGGCCCCGCGGCCTTCGTCCTCTAGAGCCAGTAGGTGTCGTGGCGGATGAAGAACTCCGCCTTCTCCTCCTCGCTCTTGCCGGCCAGGTCGAGCAGCCCTTCGAAATAGCCCTCGCGCGGAGCGCCCGGGGCGAAGTGGAGCAGCATGGTGGCGGGCGCGCCCGACTCGTTGCGGAACGCGTGCACGCCGCCCGGCAGCACGTGCACCCAGTCGCCCGGCTCGGTCTCGATCCAGCGCGTGCCGTCGTAGATCCGCACGCTGCCCTCGAGGATGTAGAACGACTCCGAGATCGACTTGTGGAAGTGAGGGCTGGGCCCGGACGGCTTCGGCCCCATCACCCACCGGTAGAGCCCGAACTGGCCGTTCGTGGTGGCGCCGGTGGCCAGGTAGTGGACGGTGTTGCCGGTGGGGTAGGTCAGCTCGGGCTCGTGGCCGAACGGGCGGTAGGTCGCGCTGAGCTCCCCGGTGTCCCCGTGGTAACGCGGTTCGGGATATGTCATGAGATCATCTTGGCAACGATCCCCACCATGCCCGTCACCGGCTCCGTCGACGGCCCGCGCTTGACCGCTCACGATCGGTGGCATCGTCTCGCCGCACTCGGGCGCGCCGCCGCCGTGTCCTTCTGGGGAGGGGGCGGGCGCCCTCAACGCCCCTCCGGGGGACCTGGGTCACGGTCGGTGGAGTCGTGGCGCCGGGCTCGGGCGCGCCGCCGACGTGGGCTGGGGCACTTCCGGTGTGCCTCCCCCTTCCTCTCAAGGACCTCAGCCACGGTCGGTGGGATCCTCGCCGCAGTAGGGTGTGCCGCCGCCGTGGGCTGGAGTCCCTTGAGGGAGAGGCGTGTGGTGGGGTCGGCGGTGGGCGCCTCCGATGACCTCCCGCAGGCTCAGGGGGCGAGCGCCTTCGCGAACAGGGTGGCGTGGGCCGTGATGCGGGCGCGGGCCTGCGAGCGTTGGTCCTCCGTGGCGTCGCCGTGCAGCCAGAGCATGCGGGCGTGGGCGATCGGGGCCAGGAGGGCGTAGGCGAGGTCGTCGGGACCGCCCAGGTCCGTACGGATCCGCCCCACCGACTGCCACCCCGCGAACACCTCCGCCAGGCGGGCCAGCGCGTCCTCGATGCCCGCGTTCAGCGCGTCGTCGTGGATCAGGCCGTCACGTGAGACCAGGCTCATGACCTGCCTGGACTGCGGGGTGTCCCAGGCGGCCAGCACCCGGGCGGCGAACGATTCGACGAAGGCAGCCGGGTCCTCCGGGGCGTCGTCGAGTGCCAGGTTGGCCGCCTGGGGACCGGCCAGGGCCATGGCGGCGTCGTAGATCGCCTGCTTGCTGTCGAAGTGGGCGTACAGGACGCTCTCGCTCAGCCCGACCTCTCTCGCGATCGCCCTGATCGAGGTGCCCGCGTACCCCTTCTGTGCGAACAACCGCAGCGCGGCGTCCAGGAGCGCGGCTTTGGTGTCGCCCGCCTCGGCCTTGGAGGGGCGGCCCGGCCGGCGGCGGCTCGTGATGCTGCTCACGGGGACATCCAATCACTCTTGCAAAATAATCGATCGATCGATTAATTTAATGGCAGACGCAGACAGAGGGGAGCGGAAGATGTCCACTTCACGGATTCCTGAGCGGGAGATCGCCGAGCGGCCGGTGGGTTACGGCGGGCCGAACCTGTCGCCGGTGGGGCTGGAGTTGGTGCCGCACGCGTTCAGTGAGGGCGTGTACGCGCTGATGGCGAGCATCCCGCCGAAGGACAACAACGGGGTGGTGGCCGGGCGGGACGCGGCGCTGGTGGTCGACGCCGGGATAACTCCCGAAATTTCGGCAAAAATCCAGGGGCTCGCCGCCGACCTCACCGATCGGCCTCTCCGCTACCTGGTCAACACGACCTACCACGGCGACCACAGCTTCGGAAACGCCGCCTTCCCCGACGAGGTCGTCGTGGTCTCGTCGCGGGCGAACAGGGACAACATGGCCGACCTGGCGTACGAGAAGCAGACCAGGTCGGCCAACATGTACGGCGACACCGCCCTGCTCGACGCGGTCACCACGTGGCGCCGCCCCGACCTCGTGTTCGACTCGTACGCCGAGATCGACCTCGGCGGCCGCACGGTCCAGCTGCACCACTTCGGCCCGGGCAACGGCCCAGGCGACACGGTCGTGTACGTCCCCGACACCCGCACCGCCTGGACCGGCAACTTCCTCTGCCACGCGGGCACGGCCCACATGCTGCTCCAGGGCGGCCCGGAGCCGTACCTGGACTCCCTGCGCAAGATGCGCGAGGCACTGCCGGAGCTGGAGACCATCGTCCCCGGCCACGGCCCGATGGGCGACGGGCCGGCGGCCGTGGAGGCCCTCATCGGCTACCTGGAGCGCCTGCACGACGAGGTCCTGGCGAGCGTGGAGGCGGGCCGCTCCCTGGAGGAGACGTTCGCGGCCTGCACCGACCCGTGGGCCGGGGCACTGGACCCAGGCCTGTCAGCGGCCCTCACCCGCTACCGGGTGCCCCAGGAGCTCGCACAGCAGGGCATGCTCACCCTCTGCCGCGACCTCCACCGGCTCAACATCCTGGCCACCTACCGCCTCTATGAGGCGGCCTAGTGGCCGTCGGAGAGGACGCGGCTCACGGCCACGGCGTGCGCCGCCTCCCTGAGGGTCAGACCGCGGGCGGTGGCGAGCGACCTCACCTCGATGAACGCGTCATGCATGCGGTCATGGAGCCTGGCGTCGAACTCGGCGTGGTTCCACGAGCCGGCCTGGGCGTTCCGCACCCACTCCAGGTGCGACACGATCACGCCCCCCGCACCGGCCAGGATGTCGGGCACGACCGTGGCGCCGTTCGCGGCCAGGATCTCGTCGGCCTCCGGGGTCGTGGGGCCGTTGGCGGCCTCCACGATCAGGCGGGCGCGGACCCTGGGCGCGTTGGCCTCGGTGATCGCGCCTTCCAGCGCCGCCAGGACGAGGATGTCCACGTCCAGTTCCAGGAGGTCGTCGCGGTCCAGCGTGTCGGCGTCGCGGTAGCCGGACACGCCCCCGGACTCGGCGCTCCAGGCGCGCAGGCCGTCGACGTCGAGGCCGCCGCCCGCGTAGACCGCGCCGGAGGCGTCGGAGACGGCCACCACCTTGGCACCCGCCTCGGCGAGGTGGTGGGCGACACGTGCGCCCACCTTGCCGAAGCCCTGCACGGCCACGGTCAGCCCCATGGGTGAGCCGCCGAGCGCGGACAGCGTGGCGACCCGCGTGCCCCGCGCGGTCGCGTCCTCGAGCGTCATGATGCTCGCGCTGGGCGCCCAATAGCCGGAGTCGAGGCGGTAGGTGTCGCGGATCCAGGCCATGGTCCGCTCGTCGGTCCCGGCGTCGGGTACGGGGACCTCCTTCTCCGGGCCTGCCAGGGGCAGGATCTCGGCGGCGTAGCGGCGGGTCAGCCGCTCCAGTTCGCGGGCGGTCAGCCCGGCCGGGTCCACGGCCACGCCGCCCATGGCGCCGCCGTACGGGATGCCGGCCAGCGCGCACTTCCACGTCATCCACATCGCGAGTGCGGTGACCTCGTGGAGATCGGTGCCGGGATGAAAGCGGAGCCCGCCCTTGGCGGGGCCGCGCGAGACGTTGTGCTGGACGCGGAACCCCTGGACCACCTGCAGGCGGCCGTTCTCGCGCCGCACCGGGACCGCGACGGCCATGGAGCGGCGGGGCGTGGCCAGCATCGTGTGGGTCTCGTCGTCGAGCCCGAGGTGCTCGACGGCCTGGGCCAGCTGGTGGAGAGCGGAGTCGAGAGCCTGGCGGGCCGGGGTGATCAGGGCCGGCGTCTTTGACGGCACCATGATGCTCATGGAAGCGAGTCCTCCTGTTAGCTGCGCCCTATTTGCTGGGAAAGCGCCATTGCCTTCCACTTGTGGGCGCTATTGTCACGATCATCCTAGGGTGGGGCGTTTGACCTTGCCTAGTTGTTGGTGAAATCCCGGCCGCGGGGCCGAGGTGCTGTGGGCCGTGCCACTCTGGCAGGCTTGCGTCCCGAGAACGTGCCGAATCGTCGAAATCTCGGGGGGTGAGATGCCCGCACTCGTGATGGGGCCGATGCTGCGGTACGTAGACTCCGTCAGCGCCTCGATCTGGGTGGAGACCGGCGAGCCCTGCACGGTCACCATCGAGGCGGACGGCAGGTCTTACCGGTCGCCTACCTTCACCGTGCACGGTCACCACTACGCGATCGTGGATCTCGTTGAGCTGTCTCAGGATATCGGTTCGTATTCCGTGAGGCTCGACGGGGAGCAGGTATGGCCACTGGCGGGTCGCCCGCCGAGCCGGATCCGGCTGCTGCCCGCCGACGGGGCGCGCAAGCTGACGTTCGGCTCGTGCCGCGCCAGCGTGCCGCACGACGCGGCCCACGTCC
>NZ_JBFAMX010000416.1:0-9130 GCF_040659615.1 Nonomuraea sp. NPDC049784 | reverse complement strand
CCGGGCGACGCCCACGCGCTGCTGCTGGCCGCCGGAGAGCTGGCGCGGGTACCGGTCGTGGAAGGCCGACGGCTCCAGGCTCACCAGCGCCAGCAGCTCCTCGACCCGCTCAGCGATCTTTGCCCGCGGCCAGCCGAGCAGTTTGGGGACCATGCCGATGTTCTGGGCGATGGTCAGGTGCGGGAACAGCCCCACCTGCTGGATGGCGTACCCGACGTGCCTGCGCAGCTCGTCCGGGTCCAGGGTCAGCGCGTCCTCGCCGCCGATGCGGATCTCGCCCGAGGTGGGCTCGACCAGACGATTGATCATTTTCATGGTGGTCGTCTTGCCGCAGCCCGACGGCCCGACGAAGACGACGAGCTCCCCGGCGGGGATGTCCATGCTGACGTGGTCGACCGCTGGGGCCGGCTGGCCCGGATAGTGCTTGGTCAGCGAGCGCAGCTCGATGCGTACGCCCTCGGATTCACGGTCGAACACGAAGCCCCCTCGGGGTGGTCAGCTGGTGGACGGCGAAGAAGAACAGGTCGAACAGGACGGCGATGATCACGATGCCGAGCGTTCCCGCGAGGGTGGCGTTGAGTGAGTTCACCGATCCGAGCCGGGACAGTCCCTCGAAGATCTGCGTGCCCAGGCCGGGCCCGTCGACGAAGGCGGCGACGGCGGCGATCCCGATCATCATCTGCGCCGATATGCGTATCCCGGCCAGGATCAGCGGCCAGGCCAGCGGCAACTGCACCCGCAGCAGCAGCCGCGGACGGCTCAGGCCCATCCCGCGGCCGGCCTCGACGGTGGCCGCGTCCAGGCCGCGCAGCCCGGTGACCGTGTTGCGGATGATCGGCAGGAAGGCGTACGCGGTGAGGGCGACCAGCGTGGATCCCCAACCGAGCCCGGTGATGGGGATGAGCAGGGTGAGCAATGCGAGCGAGGGGACCGTCAGGATCGCCGCGGAGATCGTGATCGAGCCGCTCCGCGCTCTCGGGGAGTCGTAGGTGAGCAGTCCGATGCCGACCCCGACGACGGTGGCGACGGCGATGGCGATCATCACGACCAGGGCGTGCTCGGCGGCTGCCAGCGAGAGGGTGTCCCAGCGTGAGGCCACGTACTCGCTGAAATTCATGGTGCTACCGCCTTCGCTACGCTTGCATGAGTACGCCAACGTACGCTAACTGTTGCGGTCAGTGCAAAATAAGGTGCAGTCAGTGCAACGGTAGTGCAATACTTCTGTCACGAACGGATGGGGATGAGCGAGAAGCCGCCAGTGTCGTCGGCCGGGTTGCGCCGGGACATGGAAATCCTCGATGTGCTCGCTGGTCACGGCGATGGCCGGGATGCTGACGGGTTCGGGGTCAGCTGGATCGCGCAACGGCTGGGCAGGGAGAAGAGTCAGGTCTCCCGAGCTCTGCGCGCACTCGAACTCGAGGGCATGGTGGAACGAGATCCGCTTACCCGGCGCTACCACCTCGGATGGCGGTTGTTCGCGCTCGCCGCCAGGACCCAGCAGTCCCGGCTCGTCCAAGTGGCCGCGCCCTTCCTGCGACGCCTGGCCGCCGCCTTCGACGATGACGCCTATCTCTGCGTGCTGCGCGGCAACAGGGTGCTGACGCTGATGTCGGTGCCGTCATCGCGGGCTTACCAACGGGTCTGGGAGGGGGTCTCGGTGCCGGTGATCATGGCGGCCGCGGGACGATCGCTGCTCGCCGAGTGGGATGACCGTCAGGTCCTGGCGCTCCTGCGGGCCACCCTGCCCTCCGGGCTGGACACCGCGGTCGGCAGCGAGGAGAAGTGGCTGGCCGATCTCGCCCATGTGCGTTCGGCCGGTTACGCGATCTCGGACGTCGAGCTGGACGACAGTACCGCCGGGGTGTCGGCGCCCGTGCGGGACCACCGGGGACTGATCACGGCGGCGATCAGCGTGTCCGTCACGCGTGCGGCCTCGTCGGACCGCCTGCACGAGATGGGCGGCGCCGTGCTGAAGGCCGCACGCGAGCTCTCCGTTGCACTGGGCCTGCCGCCCACGGGACAGCTGGCGACAGTCGAGAGCGACGAGAGCCCGTAGTCCCCACCACTCGGTCCAGGCGATCCGCCGGGAATCAGCCCGCCGTCCCCCACGGGGGCGCCGTGGGGGACGATGCTGTACGCCGTGCCCGCGGGCAGGCTGAGCTCGATCGCGCCATCCCGTACGGGCGCCTTCGCCGCCACCAGGGTCAGCCCGTCGAGCCCGATGCCGTACACGTCTGCCTGTCGCACCTGCCTCCAGTCGGCGGGCAGCTTCCAGGCGCGTGCCTCGTACCCGTTGCGGCTGTAGGCGATGATCTCCCTGGACCCGCGCCACAGCGCGGGCACGAACACGTCCGAGCCGTCGCGCAGGGCGTTCTTCAAGTTGGCGCCACGCGTCCCGCGGCACGCCCCCGCTCACCAGGACGTGGACAATGGCCGCGTACACCGCTTCATCTGGCGTGTTCTGCATCCCGCCGCCCTGCGGAACCCGTGCCGGCCGCAACAACGGCCGGCAACCACCAGGACAATCGACCCGGACGAGTGCGGTCCGAGGGCATCTGCGTTGTCCTCAGCGGGGCGACAATCCGGCCGCGCGGTAGATGGCGTCGATGACCGACATGTTCGCGACGGAGTCGGCGGGCGGGGTGAGGTTGCCCATGCCGGTGCGCACCGCCGACTCGAAGGCACGCAGCTGGCAGGTGTAGGTGGCCTCGCCGGGGACCTTCTCGCGCCGGCTCACGCCGTCCACCGTGTACGCCAGCCGGTGGAAGAACTGCGGGGCGACGAAGTTGCTCACCCGCATCTCGCCGCGCGTGCCGCGCACCCGTACGCCGATCTTGAGCAGCATCCCCGACCACATCGACGAGTGCACCCGCCCGGAGGCCCCCGAGGGGAAGCGCAGGGCGGCGCTCATGGCGCGGTCGACGCCCGGCGAGCGCTCCAGCGCCCGGGCCTCGACGACCGCCGGCTCGCCACCGCCCAGCAGCCTGGCCACATGCACGGCGTACGACCCGGCGTCCATCATCGACCCGCCCGCCAGCTCCAGCGAGTAGCGGATGTCGGAGAAGCGCGGCAGCGGGAAGCACATCCACGCCTCGACCAGGCGTAGCTCGCCCAGCTCCGCCACGATCTCCCGCATGCGCTCGGCCAGCGGGTGGTAGCGGTAGTGGAACGCCTCCATCACCACCGTGCCGCTCTTCTCCGCGGCCTCGGCCACCTCGCGCGCCTCGGCCTCGTTCGAGGTGAACGGCTTCTCGCACAGCACGTGCTTGCCCGCCTCCAGCGCCCGGATCGTCCAGGGGGCGTGCAGGGCGTTGGGCAGGGGGTTGTAGATCGCGTCGAGCGCCGGGTCGGCGATCAGTTCGTCATAGGAGGCGTGGACCCTGGGGATGCCGTGCTTGGCGGCGAACGCCTCGGCCCTCGACCGGTCGCGGGCGGCAACGGCGGCGACCTCGATCCCCGGCACGAGGCGGCCGGGATTGACCAGGGCGGCCGGCGCGATCCGCGCGGCCCCCAGAACTCCGATGCGCAGCATAGGCCGATCGTAGGTCCTCATCCACGGTCGTGATCGTGCTGCCGGAAGCCGCGCAAACGTCGGACGTGTCAGCTTGGACCGGCCGTGTCATGCTGAAGGTCGCATCGCAGCGTGCCGAGACCGCCCGCCTGGCCCGGGCAAGAAACGAGATCAGCAGTGAAATCATGGATCCCCCTCGTCATCGGCGTCCTCCTGGCGGCGGTCGGCATTCTGTGGACGCTTCAAGGGCTGGGCGTCGTCGGCGGCAGCGTGATGAGCGGCAACACCACCTGGGCCGTCATCGGCCCCATCGTCCTCGTCGTCGGGCTGGTCCTCGCGGTGATTGGACTACGCCGGCTACGAGCCCGGCCCTAGACAGGCGAGGAGGTCGAACTAGGCGCTCGTTGACGCCCTGACCATGAGCTCCGGCTGGAAGACGATCTCCTGATGCCAATGGCCCGCGTCGCCGCGGGCGTCGGTGAGAAGCAGCTCGGCGGCCGCCTGGCCGAGCTGGTGCTTCGGCTGGCGGACCGCGGTGAGCGACGGCGACAGCAGCGCCGCGAACTCCACGTCGTCGTAGCCCATGACCGCCATGTCGTGCGGGACGGTGATGCCACGCCGCTCCAGCCCGCCCAGCGCCACCGTGTCGTTGACGCAGAACAGCGCCGTCGGCCCCTTGCGCAGGGACAGCCGCTCCAGCGCGGCCTCGCCCTCGCTCGGGGTGAGGGCGGGCAGGGTGAGCTCTATGATCACCTCGTCCGGGTCGAGCCCGGCGGTGCGCACCACCTTCACCTGGTCAAGGACGGCAAGGCAGACGTGGTGGCGTTCTACGTGAACACCCAGAAGTTCGCCGGCTTCGAGGTGCGCGGGCCGCAGGTGCCCGGCGGCCTGGCGGTCTTCGGCGTCAAGCAGGGCGTGACCATCCCCGACGGCGGCCGGTTCGCGCTGTCGTCGACTTTGCCGAACGATGTTGGTGTTCAGATCGTGCTGAACTGGGGAATCACGTCGCTCGCATGTGTGTGATGTGAGAGCCGCGACTTAGAACTCCTAACAGAATGATCTTGGGGTGGTATTGATCGTCTGTTCTGTAGGTTGATCACCGGTGTTTGGCGCAGGCTCGGTCACGGCTTCCCGACGCGTGACGGCCGGTTTAGACGTGGGTGAGTGCTCGGGCGGAGGCTTCGAGGATGTCGCCCAGAGCGGTGCGGGCTCGGGTGAGGTCGGCTATGCGGGAGTCCAGCTCGACGTACTGGGTTCTGAGGTGGTCGAGAACGCAGGCCTGGAGCTCGGTGCCGTCGCCGACGAAGCAGGGCATGAGCTCGCGGATGACCTTGGTAGGGAGCCCGGCGGCGAGCAGGGTGCGGATGCGCGCGACGGTGGCGGGGGCCTCGGGCCCGTAATGACGGTGGCCGCCTTCGCTGCGGTGGGAGGTGAGCAGTCCCTGGGCCTCGTAGTAGCGGAGGAGACGTACGGCCACGCCTGTTTCGCGGGACAGCTCCCCGATCTTCATGTGACCCACCTCATAGGGCAGCGGCTTGAATCTGACACCTGTGTCACATCCTAACGTTGATCCCATGACGACGACTTCAACTGCACCAGCGCCCGTTTCGCTCTACGGCTTCCTGACCCCCAAGCCCGGACACGCCAACGAGCTCAGGAAGCTCCTGATGGACCTCGTCGAGCCGTCTCGAGAGCACGAGGGCAACCTTCAATACCACCTCCACGAACAGGAGGACGGCCGATTCTTCCTCTACGAGGTCTGGCGTTCACAGGAGGACCTCGACCGGCACAACGCGACCCCACTGCTGCGCACCTTCATGGACGAACTGCCCGAGCACATCGAAGGAGCGCCCGAGGCATACTTCGGCGCGATGAGGAGTCCCTATCCGACCATCGGGGCCTGACCAGGCTCGCAGCAGACTCGAAAGGTTCCTGACGGAGTCAGAGTTTGGCCAGTCGACGCCAGCAGATGATGCCGCAGGCCAGGCTGAGGAAGGCTTCGTGGATGTCGTCGCGGATCTCCCAGCGGATGCGCAGCCGGCGGAATCAGTGCAACAGCGCGAAGCCTTGCTCGACCACCCACCGATGCACGCCCAGTCCCGAACCGTGCTTGATGCCACGCCGAGCGATGACCGGAGTGATCCCGGCAGCTCGGACCTGCTTGCGGTACTTGTCGTGGTCATAGCCGCGGTCGGCGTAGATCGCATCCGGCCGCCGGCGTGGTCGTCCTCGCCGGCCGCGTACCGGCGGGATGGCCTCGATCAGAGGCATGAGCTGGGTGACGTCGTTACGGTTCCCGCCGGTCAGCGACACCGCCAGCGGAATACCGTGCCCGTCGGTGATCAGATGGTGTTTCGAGCCTGTTCGGGCACGGTCGACCGGGTTCGGACCAGTTTTGGGCCGCCTTTGAGGGCGCGTATGTGCGAGCCGTCGATCACCGCCTTGGACCAGTCCAGCGCGCCAGCGGCGTGCAATTCGGCCAGCAATGACTCGTGCAGACGCTGCCAGACTCCCGCCTGGTGCCAGTCGCGCAGGCACCGCCAGCAGGTCATGCCGGAGCCGAAGCCCAGCTCCTGGGGCAAGAACTCCCACGCGATGCCGGTGTAGAGCACGAACAGGATGCCCGACAGGACCTTCCGGTCATCCAGACGCTTGCGGCCGGGGTGATCGGCGCGGCGTAGCACGACCGGCAACAACGGCTCGATCCGCGCCCACAGTGCGTCGGGCACAATCCACGGTGGCTGCTCGCCCTTCCTCACGCCCTGATCAACCCACAGACGATCAGCGCGATTCCTAGATCATTCTGTTAGGAGTTCTTAAGGGGGTCGGGGCTTGGCTTGCATGCGCGCCAGGGCAATAATCTCCAATTCGACGGCGACGCCAAAAGGCAGAGACGCAACACCGACCGTCGTACGCGCATGTCGACCGTCATCACCGAACACTTCGATCAGCAACCTAGAGGCTGCGTCGGTAATCGCAGGAAGAGGCTCAAATCCAGGAATGCAATGGACATATCCATTGACTTTCACGATCTCTTGAACGGCTTCGAGATCACCCAAGGCTCGATCGAGGGAGACCAGGCAGCCAAGAACAGCCATGCGGGCCGCCTGCTGTGCTGTCATCAGATCGATGTCGGCCCCCACTTGACCCTGATACTGGAAACGCTCGTCATCAAAAGGGGCGTGCCCGGACACGCACACCAACCAGCCAATCTTTTTTACGGCCAGAAATTCGTGTGTAGGCGCCGGTTGCGGCCATGCCAAGCCAAAAGCCGACGCGGCGGCAACGGTTCGGGCCAGACGGGAGTCAGGGGCGAAACTCACGGCTTGCCGTCACCACCTGCAGATTTGATCATCGTGAGGGCCTGGTCAAGGTCGGCGATCAGATCGGCAGGATGTTCCAGGCCGATTGACAGGCGGAGCAAATTCTGAGGCAGGCCTGTATCTTGGCCGTGAGTAGGGGCACTGGCTTGGTGTTGAATGAGGCTCTCGGGCGCCCCGAGGCTTGTTGCCCGGGTGAACACATGCACGTTAGCTGCCACAGTCACGGCCGCTTTTCGTCCGCCGCTGACTTCAAAACTAACAATGCTACCGAAGCCGTCCAAGATACGTTTGGCGAGTTGATGCTGCGGATGACAGTTCAACCCCGGGTAGTGTACGGCAGTCACCGCCGGATGGACCTGCAAATACTCTGCAACGGCCTGAGCCGTAGCGGTTTGAGCACGAACCCGCAGTGGCAGCGTCTTCAGTCCACGACGGGTCAACCAGCAATCCAGTGGGCTCGGCACCGCGCCTTCCACCCATTGCAGGCTACGCAGAAATTCAAGCCGTGCTGGATCGGCCGCAATGACCACGCCGCCGAGGACGTCGGCATGTCCCGACAGATACTTCGTCGTCGCATGCACCACGTAGTCCACCCCGTACTTCAGGGCTGCTGGAAGATCGGTGTCACGAATGTATTGTCGACGGCACACGCCGCCCCGTGATCATGTGCAAGAGAGGCGATCGCCTCCAAGTCGGTGACCTTCAGCAACGGATTGGACAACCCTTCCGTCCAGACGAGGCGCGTCCTCGGTCGCAGTGCCGCTCGAACTGCATCCAGGTCGGTCATGTCGACGGCGCTGTACTGGACACCCCAGCGCGCGAGGCTTCGGTCGAGCAGGCGAACCGTGCCCTGGAACACGTCATCAGGGATGAGGATGTGATCACCGGCGGCCACGGTACCGAGCACAGCCGCGATGGCGGCAGACCCGGTGGCGTACGCAACAGCATCCGCTCCACCTTCGATCGCGGCCAGCGCTTTCTCCAGGCTCGTACGATTCGGGTTGCCTGCGCTGCTGTAGTGGTAGCCGCGCTGGTGGCCGCCATCAGGATCTCGCTCGAAGGTCACCGACAAGGTGATCGGCTCCACCACCGCGCCCGTCTGAGAGTCGGGAGCGAGGCCGGCGTGCACCGCCAATGTCTCCATTCGTAAGCTTCGCGTCATACCGACTCCACGATGGTTACCAGCCCGCCTCTGTGGCGGGCGCGCAGTGATGGCATTGTGTTCACCCCTCCTGACGAGGCAGGTTGCCGCTCGCGACGGCGGCCGCCTCGACGTTCTTGTTCCTCCCGGTTGAACCGGCACGGCTGCTTGTCGAGGCCGCCCTCGACGTTGATCGTGGAAAGCACCACCACCCAGCTGAAGCGATCTGGCGGGGCGTTGCCTGGCGGAGGTTCGGTCATGGAGGTCTCTTTCCTGTACGTGTTCGCCCCTGAGAGCCGTGGAGGCGTGCCTAATGTGACGTCCACTTCGAAAATGTGATCAGGATCTCGGCCCGGCTGCGTGATGTACCGGGAGAAGATGTCGATCATCACGTACAGGTCGTAGAACTGCCGCTCTGCCGGGCCGGGCAGCTTCGTGTAGGGGTCGGACCAGATCTCGCTGGAGGCGCGGGTGGCCAGGTAGGGCTTCTTTGCGGGCCTCATGGCGGGTCCGGGCCCGGCGCTCGCGGACCTGGGCGCGCTCGCGCAGCAGCCTCGCGCGAGCGCGGCCCGAGCCCGAGCAGGGGCAGACGCTCGGTGCAGGCCACATGCAGCCACCGCCGCCCGCTGCCGATCCGAGTGGTGGTCTCATTGGCGTGCAGGACATGCCCGAGCGTCAACAGGGCGCGGATCAGGTCGAGACCTGGACTCCAAGATCATCCCACGGGCAGAGAACGCTCACGCGAGTCATCTCAGGTCCGAGATGTGACCTCATTACGTCCACGCCGTTGGTGCGGCGCTGCACGCCTGTAGGGGCTAGGTCGTGAAACCCGACGGCCTGGTTAGCTCTTCCCAGGCGCCGGGTGGGTGACGATCAGCGCGTCATGTTCAGCACGAGAGCCGGGTCGAGTGCCAGGGTGGCGACCGCCAGTCCGAGGAACACGATGGCCAGGTAGAACTGCGGGGAGAAGTCGCTGACGCGCAGGTGGGTGTAGAGGGCGCAGACGAAGTACAGGACCAGTCCCGCGGCGGCGGCCGTGCCGATGAGCGGGACGCCCAGCAGGCCGAGTGCGAGCCCGAGCGCGCCCAGGGCCTTGAGGGCGCCGATCGGCCAGACCAGCCATGATTCCGGCACGCCGGCCCGGTGCAGCGACGG
>NZ_JBFAMX010000415.1:0-9157 GCF_040659615.1 Nonomuraea sp. NPDC049784 | reverse complement strand
CCCTGGCCGGCTACGTCCACCTGCGCGCCCAGACCCAGCAGGGCGGGCCCGCCACCCAAGGTGGGGATCAGCTCGCGGCGCTGGCCACGGTGGTCAGGAACGAGTTGCAGTCGATCGGGCAGCGCCTGGAACGCCTGGAACAGCACGTCGGCCTGAACGCCTGAGGACCTCCCGTGAAGGCCGCCGGCCGCGGGCGCGTGCTCGCGGCCCTTCGCCTCGCTCTCGCGGGGCTGATCGTGGTCGGCCTCGTGATCGCGGCCCTTTGGTGACCGGGCACGGACTGAGCCAAGGGCATGCGCATTTTGGCGATCATCACTCGGTGATAGCTGCCCGGTGCACGCCCCGCACGCGTACGTAGCGAGTGGAGTTCGGCTGGTCGATCCAGAGACCGTCGGCACCGCCGTCGCCGTCGGCGATCGTCCAGGCGAGAAGGACACGAGCCTTGACCGGCGGCGCACGCTCACGCCGCTCCGCCGGTCACTCGATCCACCGCCGTCAGGCGACCTTGGAGGAGCTCGCCGTCCAGGTGTTGCACGCGCCGGGCTTGCCCGCCTTGTAGCCCTTCTCGATCCAGTAGAGGCGGTTGGCGGTCTTGCCCTGGTACCTGTTCTTCCAGAAGTCCTGGACCTTGAGCACGGGCTTCCAGTCCTTGACCACCCGCCCCAGGGCCTTCGCCGACACGCCCACGAAGCAGTCGGTCTGCAGGTAGTACCGGCGATTCTGCTCGTTCATGAGGGATTCCAACCCGTCGTTCTGCATCCCCCACCAGGCTTTCCCGATGCCGGTCTGCCCGGTCACGACCCCGCTCCACGTCCTGACCACGGAGGTGAACACCGCGAGATCGTTCTTGGCCCTGATCCAGTCATCGGCCAGCCGCACCCGAATGGACGTGGCGCAGATCTCGGAGAAGGAGCCGGAGACCTCCATGCCGGTGGAGCAGGACTCCTTGTCGGACGCCTCCTTGAATTCCACCTTCACCGGCTCGAAATCCTCGATGGCCGGCTTCCACGCCGGTGGCGGTCCCCGCCAATAAACGAGTGATCATGAGGCGGGATACTAGCGAAAGGTCAGAGCCAGTTGCGCTTCTTGAAGACCACGTAGAGGGTCAAGCAGACGGCCGCCATCAGCACGATGGCGAACGGGTAGCCGAACAGCCAGTGCGTTTCCGGCATGAAGTCGAAGTTCATCCCGTAAATGGTCCCGACCAGGGTCGGCGCGAAGAGGATGGCGGCCCAGGCGGAGATCTTCTTGACCTCCTCGCCCTGCTGGATGCTCGCCTCAGTCATCCGGGCCATCTCCGCGTTCTGCGCCTGCGTCACCAGCGTCGAGTTGATGACCAGGATGTTCTGCAGCATCGTCCGGAAGGACGAGATCCGCTCCGCCACGGTGATCGCGTGGTCGGCCACGTCACGCAGGTAGCTCTGCAGTTCGTCGTTGACGCCGTACTTCGCCGCCCCCGCGATGAGCGCGTGCAACATGCCCACCAGCGGTGACGTGGCCCGCTGGAACTCGATCACCTCGCCGGACAGCTCGTAGACGCGCCGCGACACCGAGGGGTCGCCGCCGAAGACCTGGACCTCGATCTCCTCGATGTCCTTCTGCAGCCCGGCCACCACCGGCGCGTAGCCGTCGACCACCGCGTCGAGGATGGCGTAGAGCACGGCCTGCGGGCCCTGCCGGAGCAGCTCGGGATCCGACTCCATGCGCTTGCGTACGCCCTGCAGGTCGGGCGCCTCCGCGTGGCGTACGGTGATCACGAAGTTGGGCCCGACGAAGACGTGCACCTCCCCGAACGCGACCTCCTCCACATCGTCCAGGTAGCGCGCGGCCCGCAGCACTACGAAGAGCGTGTCGCCGTAGCGGTCGGCCTTGGGCCGCTGGGAGCCGACGATCGCGTCCTCCAGCGCCAGCTCGTGCAGCTCGAACTCCTCGCCGAGCTTGACCAGCTCCCACTCCTTCGGCCGGTAGAGGCCGATCCAGGCCATGCTGTCCGGCATCTGCTTGAGTCGCTCGAAGGCATCGGCGAGTGAGCCGGGATTGTCTACTCGCTCGCCGTTCTGATAGATCGCGTTGTCGATGACGGTCGGCCGGTAGGCGCGCTCCTCCGCGGCACGCGGGTCCATCGAGTGCTCGGGCGCTTCCTCGCGTGCGTCACCGCTGCGCCTGAACCCCTTCACCCTGGCCATTGCCCACTTCCTGGAACTACGAGAGCTTGTCGAGCTGCTGTGCGGCGCGGTCTCTGATGGTCTGGCGCCACATCGGCGTCCAGCCGATCAGCAGCCCGTGTGGCCTGCCGAGCGCCATCTTCGACCAGCGCTTGAAGTCGAATTCGTCGTGATGGCGGACGATCAGATCGTCCTCGAACCTGAAAAGCGCTTCGATCTCGTTGACGACCTCGCGCCCAGTGCTCGAGAACGTGTACCGCGACGTCCAGTGCGCGGTCCCGGTGTAATCGTCGGCCGTCACGTCACGATATGCGGACTTCACCCCGTCGCGCACGCCGAGCTGGAGCCGCCACATCCTCATCACGTTGTCGCGCCCCTCGACTTCCTGGAAGATCGGATCGCCGAAGCTGACGTCAGGGTGATAGCAGCGCTCCATGGCCGCGAAGTCCACACGGCCCAGAGCGTCGAAGAAAGCGCTGATGAGCGCCACGTGCCGATCGTTCACCTTCCTATCAGATCACGGCCGCGCCGTTGTCCCAGCACACTGCCCGCAACCAGTCATCGCCCAGGTCCAGCCGGGCGAGGGCGTCCAGCTGATGCGCGTAGGAGTGAGGAATTGTCGGAAAGTCAGTGCCGAGCACCACTTTCCCCGAAAGGCCCAGATCAAGCAACGCGGGCCGCAACCGTTCGGGAAACGGCATCCCCAGCTCGCAGAAGTCGGTGAAGGCCATCGTGGTGTCCAGCGCGACCCGCTCGTAGCGGCCGGCCAGCTCGAAGAACGGGTCGTACTCCGGCATCCCGAGATGCGCGATCACCACCCGCAGCCGCGGATGCCTGCGCAGCACCTCGCCGATCGGCTCCGCCCCGATGTAGCCGCCGGGCACGGGGACCGAGCTGGCGTGCGTCACCACCGGCACGCCCGCGTCCGCCAGCAGCCCCCAGACCTCGTCCAGCTCGCCGGCCCGCGGGTCGAACCCGCCGACCTGCAGGTGCACCTTGAAGATCTTCGCGCCGTCATCCAGCGCCCGGCGCACGTACTCCACGACCCCAGGCTCGGGGTAGAAGGTCGCCGAAGGAAGGCATTCAGGTGTACGGCGGGCGAAATCCAGCGTCCAGGCGTTGAGGTCGGCTGCCATGCCGGGCTTGTGCGCGTAGGCGAGGGCGGGGAACTTCCGTACGCCCATCGCCCGCAGCCGCTCGACCCGCTCCTCCACCGGCCACTCGTACTCGATCTTCCAGCCGTTTCCCATCAGCGGGCCACCGTGCCTGAAGTGGTGCCACACCCGCCGCTCCATCCGCTCCGGCAGGAAGTGCACGTGAAGATCGATCAGGCCGGGCAGCCCCAGCCCCCGCCACCAGTCCGGCACCCGCGCGTCAGAATGTTGTTCTGTGGCCACGAACGAGACTTTACCTGGATAGTGTTTCTCCTCGATGGAACAGCTCTGGGCCCACCTGATCAAGGTTCAGCCTGACCCCGACCCCTGGGTCGTGGGGGTCTCGGCTCTGGCCGCGCTCGTGCTCGTCGGCTTCCGCATGCCCTGGCAGGTGTCCAGAGGCCTGATCACGATCGCGCACGAGGGCGGCCACGCGCTGATGGCGCTCGTCACCCGGCGCAAGCTCGAAGGCATCCGCCTCCACTCCGACACCTCCGGCGTGACGCTGACCAGGGGCAGGCCCACCGGGCCCGGCATGGTGCTGACCGCGCTGGCCGGCTACCTCGCGCCGCCGCTGCTGGGCCTGGCCGCCGCCTGGCTGACCGAGATGGGGCACATCACGCTGCTGATCTGGAGCGTGCTGCTGTTCCTGGTCTGCATGCTGCTGCTCATCCGCAACCTGTACGGGGCCCTGATCCTGCTGGCCACCGGCGGCGCCGTCTTCGCCCTGATCATGTACGCGCCGGCCGAGGTCCAGCAGGTCGTCGCCCTGGTCGCGGTCTGGTTCCTGCTGTTCGGCGGGATCAGGCCGATCATCGAGTTACAGCGCAAGCGGCGCAGGCGGCAGGCGAGAGACTCCGACGCGGACCAGCTGGCCAGGCTGACGTTCCTGCCCGGCGGGTTCTACGTGTTCTTCTTCCTGCTGGTGTCGGTCGTGTCCGTGGTCTTCGGGGCGTACCTCATGAATCCGCTCTAGTCACGATATTTCGCACTAAACTCGCCCCATAACAGGGGGGAGTGCCGTGCTGCCAGTCGAGGACGCGCCCGGCTACCGGGTACTCGATCAGGCGGGGCAGGGCGGGTTCGCCGTCGTGTACCGCGCCTACCAGGAGCGCCTCGACCGGATCGTGGCGCTCAAGGTGCTGTCCGTCGACCGGGTCGACCAGCGCACGATGCGCAGGTTCCAGCGCGAGCTGCAGCTCACGGGCCGCCTCACAGGCCACCCCAACGTCGTGACCGTCTTCGACACCGGCGTGACGCGCTCCGGCAAGCCGTACATCGCGATGGACTTCTTCGAGAACGGCTCGCTGCGCGACAAGGTCCGCAAGGAGGGGCCGCTGCCGGTGCCCGACGTGCTGCGGGCCGGGGTGAAGCTGGCCGGGGCGCTGGCCGCCGTACACGAGGCCGGGGTCCTGCACGGCGACATCAAGCCGCAGAACATCCTCATCTCCCGGTACGGCGAGCTCGCCATCGCCGACTTCGGCGTGGCCAGGGTCGTCGACTCCTCGGAGATCTCGGCCACATCGCAGGCGTTCACCCCGCTGCACGCCGCCCCCGAGGTGCTCACCGGCCAGCCCCACTCCGCCTCGACCGACATCTACTCGCTCGGCTCGACCCTCTACCATCTGCTGGCCGGCCGGCCCGCCTTCCACAACCCGGCGGACCCGTCGATCGCGCCCCTCATGTACCGGGTGCTCAGCATCGACCCGCCCCCGATCAACCGCTCCGACGTGCCGCCGCCGGTCTTCGAGACGATCCTGCGCGCGATGTCCAAGCAGCCGGAGGCCCGGTACGGCTCCGCACGCGAGTTCGCCCAGCGGCTGCGGGAGGTGCAGGCCGAGCTGGGCCTGTCGGTGACGGACCTGGTGGGCCAGGACCCCGGCCCCGGACCGGCGATGTCCACGGTCCCCCGCACCCGCTTCGACGACCCGCCCACCGGCAACCCCGGCCCTCCCCAGTTGCCGACCACGGGCAACCACCTGCCGGTGACGGGCAACCAGCTGCCTTCTACCGGTCACCACCTGCCCGGCACGCCTTTCGGCGCGCCTCAGCCGTATCCCGGCGCACAGACGGCGAGCAGCGGCGGCATGGGTAGCGGCGGCATGCACGCGACGGGTCAGCATGGGCTCCAGGGGACGGGCCCGCAGGCGACGGGTCAGGGCCACCTGGCGTCCGGGCAGCCGGGCTTGCAGGGGGCGGGCCCGTCCGGCTTACAGGCGACCGGGGCGCCCCCGCACTCCGCCGCCCCCATGGCCGGCGCCGTCGCGTATTCGGCTGTCACGAACCCTTCCGTCCAGGGCGGGGAGCCCGGAGGGGGGCGCCTGCAGCGGAGCCTCGTGATCGGGGCGGCGGTGGCGGCCGTCGTTATCGGCGGCTCGGGTGCGGCGATCTACCTCTCACTCCAGCAGTCCCAGACACCCAAGACCGCCCAGCCGAAGACGTCCGAGCCCGGCTCTCAGGACACCGTCCCCATCGACAAGAAGTCCATAGCCGCGCTCACCCCGCGCGGTCTCAAGGCGAAGGACCAGGGCACCCTGGTCGAGCTGCGGTGGACGCTCCCGGCCGGCGCCGGCCGCTACCCAGTGGTCCTCCAGCGCTCCCCGGTCAAGAAGGGCGAGCACCCCATCACCGCCCTGGGCCAGGGCGCCACCGCGACCCGCGTCGCAGGCCTGGACCCGGGCACCGGCTACTGCTTCCTGGTGGGCGTCCCGCTCCAGATCTCGGAGAACTCCACGGTCGCGTGGTCCAAGCCGGCGTGCATCCGCGGAGCCGTGGTCCGCTCAACCCAGTAGCTTGCGCGCCGCCTGCTCGATCTCGTCCTCCGACAGCAGCACGTGGTCGGCCGCCTTGCCGAGGGGGATGAAGCTGTCGGCCGAGGTCACCCGGCCGATCTTCCCGGTGAACCCGGCGTCGACCAGCTCCGCCACGATCGCCTCGGAGACGCCGCCGGTGTGCCGGGTCTCGTCGGCGATCAGGACGTTGCCGGTCAGCTCGGCCGCCCGCAGCAGGTCCTCCGTCGGCAGCGGCGCCAGCCAGCGCAGGTCGAGGACGCGGCACCCGACGTTCTCCTGGGTCAGCCGCACGGCGGCCCGCAGGCTCATCCGCACACCGTTGCCGAACGTCACGATCGTCAGATCGCGCCCGTCGCCGTAGGAGCGCGCCCGCCCGATGGGCACGTGCGTCTCCGCCCAGCGCCCGGGCGGCGGGTAGGGCGCGAGCCAGCCGCCGTCGCCCTCCTCGAACAGGTCACGCGTGTGATAGAGCGCGATCGGCTCCAGGAACACGCACACCGAGCCGCTCGTACGGGCCGCCGCCAGGCAGGTGCGCAGCATGGCCGCGGCGTCGTCGGGACGGGCGGGTGAGGCGATGACCAGGCCGGGGATGTCGCGCAGCGCGGCCACCGCGTTGTCGTTGTGGAAGTGCCCGCCGAACCCCTTCTGGTAGGCGTACGCGGCCACCCGCACCACCATCGGGTTGGTGTACGAGCCACGCGAGAAGAACGACAGCGTGGCCGCCTCCCCGCGGATCTGGTCGAGCGCGTTGTGCAGGTAGGCCAGATACTGGATCTCGGGCACGGGGAGCAGCCCCGACACGCCTGAGCCGAGCGCCAGCCCCAGGATGGCCTGCTCGTCGAGCAACGTGTCGAACACCTGCCCTGCGCCGAACCTCTTCTGCAGCCCCCTGGTCACGCCGTAGACGCCGCCCTTCTTGGCGACGTCCTCGCCGAACACCGTCATCTCCGGGTAGACGGCCAGCGCGTCGGCGAGCGTGCGGTTGACGGCCTGCGAGAGCGTCATCGGCTTGTCGTGCTCGGGCAGCGAGCCGGCGAAGGCCTTCGTCCTGGCCGCGGCCGTGGCCGCCATCGGGCTGATCTTCGCGATCAGCTCGGGCTTGCGCGGCGCGAGCGGCTCCATGATCTCCTTGGCTGAGCCGAGCCGCGGGCTGCGCGTCGTCTCGAGCGCGATCCGCAGCACGTGCTCGCGCTGCGACTCGTACGTCTTGAGCAGCTCGTCCGGTGTGGTCAGCCCGGCCTTCACGAGCAGCGCCGCCGTGCGGACCAGCGGGTCGCGCTCGAGGTCGGCCTTGATCTCCCGCTGAGTGCGGTAGGCCTGCTCGACGTCGGACCCGGCGTGGCCCATCAGCCGCACGGTGGACAGGTGGAGGAAGGCGGGGGAGCGGCGCTCGCGTACGTGCCGGACCGCGCGGAGGGCGGCGTCGTACGTCTCGGCGAGGTCGCAGCCGTCGGCGGCGAAGTACTCGATGCCGGGACGCCGCGCCGCCGACTCCACCCAGCCCTTGGGCGTGCGGACGCTGATGCCGATGCCGTTGTCCTCGCACACGAACAGGATCGGCAGCGGCTGCCCCTGGTAGGTGGCGTAGGAGGCGATGTTGAGGCCGCTCAGGGCGCTCGCGTGGTTGATCGAGGCGTCGCCGAAGCTGCACACCGTGACCGCGTCCGCCGGCCAGAGGGACGGCGCGCCGAGCGCCTTGGCCCGCTCGATGGCGAACGCCACGCCCACCGCCCTGGGCAGGTGGCTGGCGATCGTCGAGGTCTGGGGGATGACGGCCAGATCGGGATGGCCGAACACCTTGTGCCTGCCGCCCGCGATCGGCTCGTCGGCCGCCGCAGTCAGGCCCATGAGCACGTCGCGGAGGCCCTGCTCGGGCAGTCTGCCGGCCTGCTCGGACCTGGCCAGGTAGAACGCGCCCGAGCGGTAGTGGAGCAGGGCGGGGTCGGTGGGCAGCAGGGCGGCGGCGACGGCCGCGTTGCCCTCGTGACCGGCTGAGCCGATCGTGTAGAAGCCCTCGTCCTGCTCGCGCAGCCAGCGGGCCGCGATGTCCAGCAGGCGGCTGTCGACCTGGCGTTGGTACAGCCTCACGCACTGCTCGCCGGTCAGGGACGTGCCCTCGCGGACCGGTCGCCCCGGATCTCGTGCGGGGCCCGCCTCAAGCGTCGCAATTGCCTGAGTGAAAAGAGTCTCAACAGTGTCGCGCGCCACACACCGATTATGTCTTCGTTCGGCGCTGACGTCTGCTGGACGCCGCCCACATCTTGTGGACCGGTCCGATTGACCCCCATCAATAACGGTTTGTCAGATTTCCGAACTTTCGGGCCGGAGCGTACGTCTACTGAGATGACATACGTGGCACCCTCAATGCCGCGTTGAAACCCCTGGGGTCTCCAGAAAGGAACCCGCATGTTACAACGCATCCGCGTGGCCGCCCTCGCCATCGCGCTGGGCGCCGGGGCACTCGTCCTGGTACCCACCGCCGCGACGGCCGCCGCGGACCCCGTCATCACTCGAATGGAGATCAACCCCGGCCCGCCGGTCGACGTCACGAACGGCGCGGTCACGGCCACGTTCAGCTTCGCCACCAAGGGGGCCGACAAGGCCGAGCTCCAGCTCAAGCCCCCGGGCGACGTCAGTGTCGGCAAGCCCGTCGACCTGACGTCCGCCAAGAACGGCGACTGGACCAAGTGGACCGGCACCAAGTCCTTCGACTCCTCCAACACCGGCACGTGGAGCTGGCTGGCCATCGCCGGCGGCGCGTCCCGCGGCGGCACGTTCGAGGTCGTCGCCAAGAAGGTGCTCGACACCAAGATCGTCGACTTCGACGCCAGCCCCGACTTCGTGGACAGGGGCGACCTGGTCAAGGTCTCCGGCCGGCTGCTCGCCGACGGCAAGGGGTACGGCGCGCAGAGCGTCGCGATCACCTTCCGCGCACGGGGCGCCGACGCCTACCGTGAGATCACCAAGGTGACGACCGGTGCCGACGGCTCGTTCAGCGCCACCGTACGGGCCCGCGAGACGGGCTGGTGGCGGGCCGAGTTCGCGG
>NZ_JBFAMX010000414.1:0-9166 GCF_040659615.1 Nonomuraea sp. NPDC049784 | reverse complement strand
GTCCAGGGCTCACCAGGCGGCCGAGCTCGGCGACGCGCTGGCCGCCTCGACGCTGAGCCGTACGTTGTTCGCCCGGCTGGTCACCCGCCACGCGACTCCCCGCCCCGCCGCGGTCCTGCCCGCCGAGGGCGGGCGGGCGGTGCGGGAGGCGCTCGACCTGCTGCACGAGAGCCTCCTCGACCCGCCGACGCTGGAAGACCTGGCCGGCGCGGTGGGCGCGCGGCCGTTCGCGCTGCTGCGGGCCTTCAAGGCCGCGACGGGCCTGCCGCCGCACGCCTACCTCACCTCGCTCCGGGTACGCCAGGCGCGCCGCCTCCTCCAGTCCGGGGTACGCCCCGCGCAGGTGGCCGCCGAAGTGGGCTTCACCGACCAGGCCCACCTCAACCGGCATTTCAAGCGCATCGTGGGCGTGCCGCCCGCCGCCTACCAGCGTGCCGCAGGAACGTACAAGACCGGCGGTTAACCCACCTCCTAGCCTCTTTCAGCATGGAACAGACAACACACCGTTCCGCCGCCGTGCGGGACGGCCTCGGCGTGGGCGTGGCCGTGGGGCTGTCGGGCGTCGCCTTCGGCGCCGCGGCGATCACCGCGGGCCTCAGCGTGCCGCAGGCGTGCGTGCTGAGCCTGCTGACGTTCACCGGCGCCTCCCAGTTCGCGCTGACGGGGGCGGTGGGCGCGGGCGGCGACCTGGTGGCCGCCACTTTGAGCGCGCTGCTGCTGGGCGGCCGCAACACGCTCTACGGCCTGCGCCTGGCCGACCTGCTGCGGGTGCGCGGGCCGCGCCGGCTGCTGGCGGCCCACGGGGTGATCGACGAGACGACGGCCGTCACGCTGGCCCAGCCGACCGAGGAGTCGGCGCGGACCGGTTTCACGGTCACGTTCGCCAGCCTCTACGTCACCTGGAACCTGACCACGCTGGCGGGCGCGTACGGCGCGTCGTCCCTGGGCGATCCCGGTGTGCTGGGGCTGGACGTGGTGGGCCCGGCCGCGTTCCTGGCCATCCTCTGGCCCCGCCTGGCAGGCGGCGCGCAGTTGCGCTGGCTGGCCGCGGTCGCGGCGGCGATCGCGCTTTGCGCCACCCCGTTCCTGCCGCCCGGCGTGCCCGTGCTGCTGTCAGCCGCTGCCGTCCTGGTGGTGATGGCGCGATGACGCTGTGGTGGGCCATCGCCGCGGTCTGCGCGGGCTGCTACGCGCTCAAGCTGGCCGGGCTGGCGGCGCCGCGGCGGGTGCTGGAGCATCCGGCGATGCGCAGGTTCGCGGAACTGGTGCCGGTGGCGCTGCTGGCGGCGCTGATCGCGGTGCAGATGTTCACGGAGGAGGGCGGGCTGCGCTTCGACCCGGCGCGAACGGCCGGACTGGGTGCAGCGGTCGTCGCGCTGCTGCTGCGGGCGCCGTTCCTGGTCATTCTGGCCGCGGCGGCCGTCGTCACGGCGCTTGTCCGGCTCTTTCTGGGGTAGTCGCGGTGCATGACCGATTCAGCGGGGATGGTCGGCGGACGATATCGGCTGCTCAGAACGATAGGCCGGGGCGGCATGGGCACGGTGTGGCACGCTCACGACGAGGTGCTGGGCAGGGATGTGGCGGTGAAGGAGGTCCTGCCGCCGCCCGACCTCACGGATCCCGAGCGCGATGTGTTCGCCGTACGGACGTTCAGGGAGGCCAGGGCGGCGGGCCGGGTGGCGCATCCGGGCGTGGCCACCGTGTACGACGTCCTCGAGGAACGCGGTCACCCCTGGATAGTCATGCAGCTCGTGCACTCCCGCACCTTAGGCGAGCTGATCCGCGACGACGGCCCGATGCCCCCCATCGAGGCCGCCGACATCGGGCTGCAGCTCCTCGAGGCGCTGCGCGCGGCCCACGCGGCGGGTGTGCTGCACCGTGACGTGAAGCCGGACAATGTGCTGCTCACCGAGGACGGCCGGGCCGTGCTCACCGACTTCGGCATCGCCACCACGGAGGACGAGGCGCCCGTGACCCGTACGGGCATCCTGATCGGCACCCCGGCCTTCATGGCGCCGGAGCGCGCGGCCGGCGCCCGGGCCACGCCCGCCTCGGACCTGTGGTCGCTGGGCGTGACGCTCTACATGGCCGTCGAGGGCCACTCGCCCTTCCAACGGGACAACGCCCTGACCACGCTCGGCGCGGTCATGCACGCCGAGCCGCAGCCGCTGTCCCGCGCGGGCGTGCTCGCCCCTGTGCTGCTCGGCCTGCTGCGCAAGAACCCGGCGGAGCGCATGTCGCTGGAGGAGGCCGAGCGACGGCTGGCCGTGATCATCGCGGGCGGCCCACCTGAGCAGACGGGTCCCGTCCCGGTGCCCGCGGTGGCGCCGCGACCGCGGCGGCGCGCGCTGCCGATGGCCGCGATCGCCGGGGGCGCGCTGGTCGTCGCCGTCGCCGCAGGCGGTGCGGCCTGGTGGTCCAACCGCACACAAGACCTGCCCCGCACCCCGCGCCCCGCGCCCGCCGTCGTGACCGCCCCTTCCTCCACCCACCCCGAGCCGACCCCGGAGACGTCCCCCCAGACCACCCCTCAGACGGCCTCCACGCCTCCCGCTCCGCAGAGCTCACAGCCGCCCAGCGGGGAGCAGCAGCCCGGGAGGACGCCGACCGGCCAGCGCAAGAGCCCCAGCCGCGCGCCGACGCCCACCGAGAGCAAGCAGGAGAAGAAAAAGGAGAAGCAGAAGGAGAAGGACCAGACGGCCTCCCAGGACCCGGGCTCGGTCGAGCCGTCGGACTAGGGGCGGAAGGTCCAAGCGGCGCTGACCGTGCAACCCCCGTGAGGCCCGGCCCTGTCTCCGGGGCATGAGCGAGATCGACCTGTCGGTGGTGATTCCCGCCTACAACGAGGAGGCCAGGCTCGGCGCCACCCTGGCCTCCGTCTGCACCCACCTGAGCACGACGCCGCTGAGCTGGGAGCTGATCGTCGTCGACGACGGCTCGGCGGACGGCACACTGGCCGTGGCGGCAGCCGCCGCCGGCGCCGAGCCCCGGATGCGCGTCATCCGCTGGCCCGCCAACCGGGGCAAGGGCCACGCGGTACGCCGCGGCGTGCTGGTCTCGCGCGGCCGCCAGGTGCTGTTCACGGACGCCGACCTCGCCACCCCGATCGAGGAGTTCGGCCGGTTGCGGGCGGCGCTGAGCCAGGGAGCCGACGCGGCCATCGGCTCCCGCGCCCGCCCCGGGTCTCGCATCCTGGTGCGCCAGCACCCCGTCAGGCACCTGCTCGGCACGCTGGGCAACCGGCTCATCCGGGCGCTGGCCTTGCCGGAGGTCGCCGACACGCAGTGCGGGTTCAAGCTGTTCGACGGGAACAAGGCGCGCGTGGTGTTCGGCCGCGCGCGGCTGGACGGGTGGGCCTTCGACGTGGAGATCCTGCGGGCGTTCGCGCGGCGGGGGTGGCCGGTCAGGGAGGTCCCGGTGCGGTGGTCCCACCGGCCCGGCTCCAAGTTACGCGCCCATCACTACCTGCTGACGCTGAGCGGCCTGTGCTTGTTGCTGTGCGAGCGCCGGTGACTCGCCGCAGGGCCGGCCTCGTCGTCGCGTGCGCCTATCTCGCGCTGGCCGTCTTCGTGTACGTCCACCTGTGGGCCGACCCGTCGCGCCGCTATCTCGTCGACGGAGGCCCCAGTTGGGTCGACCAGGAACCCTGGGCGGGTCAGGACTCGTCGCGGACGATGTTCAGCGCCTTCTGCAGGTCCTGCGGGTAGTCCGTGCTGAACGACATCCACTCCCCCGTGGTCGGATGCTCGAACCCGAGCGCCACGGCGTGCAGCCACTGCCGCGTGACCCCCAGGCGGGCCGCCAGCGTCGGGTCGGCGCCGTACAGGAGGTCGCCGACGCAAGGGTGCCGGAGCGCCGCCATGTGCACCCTGATCTGGTGCGTGCGCCCGGTCTCCAGCTTGATGTCCAGCAGCGAGGCCGCGCGGAACGCCTCGACGGTGTCGTAATGGGTGACCGACGGCTTGCCCCCGGCCACCACCGCGAACCGCCCGTCCCCGGAGGGGTGCCGGTCGATGGGCGCGTCCACCGTGCCCCTGAACGGGTCGGGATGTCCCTGCACCAGCGCGTGGTAGCGCTTGTCGACCGTGCGCTCCTTGAAGGCCCGCTTGAGCCGCGAGTACGCCACCTCGCTCTTGGCCACCACCATCGCCCCCGTGGTGTTGGCGTCGAGCCGGTGAACGATGCCCTGCCGCTCGGCCGCTCCGCTGGTGGCGATCGTGTGCCCGGCCCCGAGCAGCCCGCCGATCACGGTCGGCCCCGTCCAGCCGACGGTCGGGTGGGCGGCCACCCCGATCGGCTTGTTGACCACGACGATGTCCTCGTCCTCGTACACGACCGTCATGCCCGGCACGGGCTCCGCGACCGGCATCGGCGTGGTGACCGGCGGCGGCATCGTCACGTCGAGCCACGCGCCCGCGTGCACCCGGTCCGACTTGGCCGGCTGCTGCCCGTCCACCAGCACCTCGCCCGCGCCGATCAGCTCGGCCGCGCGGGTGCGGGAGAAGCCGAACAACCGCGAGAGCGCCGCGTCGAGCCGCTCGCCCTCCAGGCCGTCGGGGACGGGAAGGCTGCGCTGCTCACTCACCCTTCGCCACCTCCTTGGACCCGTCGATCTGCACGTTCCGCCAGGCCAGGAGCACCGCCAGGATGCCGCCGCAGACGATGGCAGAGTCGGCGATGTTGAAGACGGGGAAGTAGTCGATGACGGGGAAATGCCCCGGGAGCACCTCGATGAAGTCGACGACGTGCCCCTGCAGCTGCGCGGAGCGCCCGATGCCCGAGGGGTAGCGCAGCAGCCGATCGGTGAGGTTGCCGAGCGCCCCGCCGAGCAGCAGGCCCAGCGTGAGCGCCCAGGCCCGGCTGCCGAGCTTGCGGGCGGTGCGCACGATGGCCACGACCACGCCCGCGGCGATGAACGTGAAGACGAAGGTCATTCCGGTGCCGATGCTGAACGCGGCACCGGAATTGAAGATGACCCGGAACTGCAGCACGTCCGGGATGACGACGAGGGGCGCCCGGCCCTCGAGTGTGCGCAGCACCACCGTCTTGGTGATGAGGTCGGCCGCGTAGATCACGGCCGCCAGCACGACGAGGACGGCGAAGAGGCGCCCGCGGGGCCGGCCCGCAGGCGCTGCTACCGGCGCTCCTCCTTCTGCTTGCAGGCCACGCACAGCGTCGCCCTCGGGAACGCCTGAAGGCGTTCCTTGCCGATCGGCTTGTGGCACGATTCGCACACTCCATAGGTCCCTGCGTCGATCCTGGCGATCGCACGTTCGTTCTGCGCGACCAGATCGCGCGCATTCAGGGTAAGGGCGATCTCGCGTTCGCGCTCGTACGTCTTGGCGCCGGCGTCCGCCTGGTCGTCGCCGGCTCCCTGCGTGACGTCTCCAGAGGCTATCTCCGTCTCGTGGCGGAGGATGTCCGCGTTGAGCTCGTCGATCTCGCTCTGGAGCCTGCCGCGTACCTCGGCCAGCTCCTGTTCCGACCACATCGACGGTGTAGCGGTGGTCTGCGTGACTGCCGCCATGGCTGCCTCCATTGCTGATCAAGGCCGTAAATGGTGCGGGCAGCTTAGGATCCTCATAACGGAACGGCAAACGACCCGCCGGACGGTTTACCTCCCCCGTACTATCCCGCCCCGCGCATTCAACTCCTCAACAGGGGCGTCCATTCCCACATCTTTGTCGGTTGCGTACCGACGCGGTCTCCGGAAGATGCGCCAAGGGAAACCAGGAAGCCTTCGCCTCCACTCTGCGTTATGGTTTGAGACTGCAAGGCGTTGATGGGGCCCGACTGTGAGGGATATCACCCCGGAGCCGCCGGAAGAACGGCTCGTGCGAGCTCATTAGACCCGGCAGCAGACCAAATGAAGAGGGCCTCCCCCCGGGCGAGGCCAAGAAGGGTGGTACCGCGGAGCCGTGTGGCTTCGTCCCTTCACGCAAGCCTTGCCGGCCGATGATGCGTGGAGGTCACGCCCGAAATGTCTTCCCCAACGTTCCGCTCTCTTCCCGCGCAGGTCGACCTGCCCGCGCTCGAGCGCGAGGTCCTGGACCGCTGGCGGGACGGGAAGATCTTCGAGCGTTCCGTGGAGCAGAACTCCGGTAACCCGTCCTGGGTCTTCTACGAGGGTCCGCCCACCGCGAACGGCCTGCCCGGCGTGCACCACGTCGAGGCGCGGGTGTTCAAGGATCTCTTCCCGCGTTACAAGTCCATGCGCGGATTCAGCGTTCCGCGTAAGGCCGGATGGGACTGCCACGGCCTGCCGGTCGAGGTCGGCGTCGAGCGCGAGCTGGGCCTGACCGGCAAGAAGGACATCGAGGAATACGGCATCGCCGAGTTCAACGCCAAGTGCCGCGAGTCGGTGCTGCGGCACGTGGACGCGTTCGAGCAGATGACCGAGCGCATGGGCTACTGGATCGACCTGTCCCAGGCGTACCGGACGATGGACCCGTCCTACATCGAGTCGGTGTGGTGGTCGCTGAAGGTGGTGTGGGACAAGGGGCTGCTGTTCCGCGACTTCCGCATCACGCCGTACTGCCCGCGCTGCGGCACGGGGCTGTCCGACCACGAGCTGGGCCAGCCCGGCGGCTACGAGAACGTCTCCAGCCCGTCGGTCTACGTCCGCATGCCGGTGACCTCCGGGCCCCTGGCCGAGCTGGGCGCCGCCCTGCTCGTGTGGACGACGACGCCGTGGACCCTCGTGTCCAACACGGCGGTCGCCGTGCACCCCGACGTGACGTACGTCGCGGCCCGCACGCCGGACGGCGAGGTCCTGGTGGTCGCCGAGCCGCTGCTGCCGGTGCTGGGCGAGGGCGTGACCGAGGTGGCCCGCTACACGGGGCGCGAGCTGGAGCACACCGCGTACTCCCGCCCGTTCGACCTGGTCGACATCCCCGGCGCCCACTACGTCGTGCTCGGCGACTACGTCACGGTCGAGGACGGCACCGGCCTGGTCCACCAGGCCCCGGCGTTCGGCGCCGACGACCTGGCCGTGATCAGGCGGTACGACATGCCCGTCGTCAACCCGATCGGCCCCGACGGCCGCTTCCTCGACGACGTTCCCATGGTCGGCGGCCGGTTCTTCAAGGACGCCGACGAGGAGCTGACCGAGGACCTGCGCGCCCGCGGGCTGCTCTACCGCGGCGGCCACTTCGAGCACGCCTACCCCCACTGCTGGCGCTGCCACACCGCGCTGCTCTACTACGCCCTCCCGTCCTGGTACATCCGCACCACGGCGGTCAAGGACAAGATGCTGGCGGAGAACGCCGACACCAACTGGTACCCCGAAACGATCAAGTGGGGCCGGTTCGGCGAGTGGCTGCGCAACAACGTCGACTGGTCGCTGTCGCGTTCGCGCTACTGGGGCACGCCGCTGCCGCTGTGGGTGTGCTCCGAGGACGAGTCCCACGTGACGTGCGTCGGCTCGCTGGAAGAGCTGGGCAACCTGGCCGGCCAGGACATCTCGGCGCTGGACCCGCACCGCCCGTACGTCGACGACGTGACCTTCGGCTGCCCGTCGTGCGGCGCTGCCGCCAAGCGGGTGCCCGACGTCATCGACGCCTGGTACGACTCCGGCTCCATGCCGTTCGCCCAGTGGGGTGAGCGCGGCAAGCCGGAGGGCCTCTACCCGGCGCAGTTCATCTGCGAGGCCACCGACCAGACGCGCGGCTGGTTCTACTCGCTGATGGCCGTCGGGACGCTCGTCTTCGGCCAGTCCTCGTACGAGAACGTGCTCTGCCTCGGCCTCATCCTGGCCGAGGACGGCCGCAAGATGAGCAAGCACCTGGGCAACATCCTCGAGCCGATCCCGCTGATGGACCAGCACGGGGCCGACGCGCTGCGCTGGTTCATGGCCTGCTCGGGCTCGCCCTGGGCGGCGCGCCGGGTGGGGCACAACGCGCTGGAGGAGATCGTCCGCAAGGTCCTGCTGACGCTCTGGAACACCTCGTCGTTCTTCACCCTCTACGCGAACGCCGAGTCCTGGTCGCCGTCCATGCTCGCCGAGGCCACGCCGGCGGCCGAGCGCCCGCTGCTCGACCGCTGGGTGCTGGGCGAGCTGCACAGGACGGTGGCCGAGGTCACGGCGTCCCTGGACGAGTACGACACCCAGCGCGCCGGCCGCCGCCTGGCCGACTTCCTCGACGACCTGTCCAACTGGTACGTGCGCCGCTCGCGCCGCCGGTTCTGGCAGGGGTCGCTGGAGGCGTTCGCGACGCTGTACGAGTGCCTGGAGACGGTGACGCGGCTGATGGCCCCCATGACGCCGTTCATCACCGACTACCTCTGGGACGTTCTGCGCTCCCCCGAGGCGCCCTCCTCGGTGCACCTGACCTCCTGGCCCACGGTGCGCGAGGACCTGCTCAACCCGACGCTGTCAGACCAGATGGCCCTGGTACGGCGCCTGGTGGAGCTGGGCCGCTCGGCCCGCGCCTCGTCGGGCGTCAAGACCCGCCAGCCGCTCCGCCGCGCCCTGGTGGGAGCGCACGGCTGGCCGTCGCTGCCCGGGGAGCTTCGCGGGCTGGTGGCGGACGAGCTGAACGTCCATGCGCTCGAGGACATGTCGGGGTTCAGCGCCGATCTCGTGTCCTACTCCGTCAAGCCCAATTTCCGGGCCCTGGGCAAGCGCTTCGGCTCCCAGACCAAGCTGGTGGCCGCCGCCGTCGCCGCCGCGGACCCCACCCGCGTGGCTCGCGCCCTGCGCTCCGGCTCCACGGTCATGGTGGAGGCGGACGAGCTGGGCGAGATCATGCTCGGCCCCGACGACGTGATCGTCAACGAGCAGCCCCGTTCGGGCTGGGCAGTGGAGACGGGCGCGATCGGCACCGGCACGGGCGAGACGGTGGCCCTGGACCTGGAGCTCACGGACGACCTGCGCCGCGCCGGTCTCCTGCGCGAGGTCATCCGCCTGGTCCAGGACGCCCGCAAGTCGACCGGCCTGTCGATCACCGACCGCATCGACCTGTGGTGGACCACGTCCTCTCCCGACCTCGCCACGGCCCTGCGTACCGAGGGGCACGTGGTGGCGGAGGACGTCCTGGCGACCACGGTCACGGAGGGCACGGCCCCGGACCTCCCGTCCCACACGGACGAGGACCTGTCGCTGACCTTCCAGCTCCGCCGCGCCTCTGCCCCATGCCGGGCATCATGCCCAGCAGGTTTTTGATGG
>NZ_JBFAMX010000413.1:0-9167 GCF_040659615.1 Nonomuraea sp. NPDC049784 | reverse complement strand
GCCCCTATAGCCACGTGACGGAAACCACCACCGACGAGAGACTACAGCCGCGTGACGGTCACCGTGATCTCCTGGTGGCTCTCCGGCGGCCCCTGTGCGGCCTTAACCGCGCAGCAGCTTCTCTCGCCTGGCCAGCAGCCGCGCACGCTCAGCGGATAGCTGGGCGTGGCGAGCCTGCACGCGCGCGTTCATATTCCGGACCCATTGGGCCGTCTTCGCGACCTCGGCGCGGGTGTTCTCGATCCGCTGATGCTTGATAACGTCGATGATGACGTTGTCGAAGAAGGTGTCGACGAACCACCGCGTATCCACCTTGGGCATGTGAGGGCGTGCGGAGATGCCGACGTCAGCCAGCTCGCGGGAGAAGACGTCCAGGGCCCGCTGGGCGTGCCAGGCCGCCTGGTCGGCGGTGCGCAGCCGGTTGTGCTCGATGGCGTCGGCGATCAGGCCGCCGCCGAAAAGGTCCCAGGTGGAGGCGTGCCTGGCCGAGTTCAGATGGCGCAGCACGTCACCGAGCGCGTCATGTGCGGCCTGCCCGGCCTGGTTGGCCTCCGCGTGCTCACGCTCTCCCGCCGCCACGCGGTCGAGGGCGGCGCCGAGATCGGCCAGCTCTCTGGCACGGGCATCACCGCTGCTGATGAGCTGTCGCTCCTTCTCGGCAAGCAACTCCGCGTATTCCTTTGAGGCCGTCGCGAGCCCGGCCAGCTCAGCCTCGGCCGCACGCGCATCCGCCTCAAGCTGGGCCAGGCGGGCCCGGTGGCCGTCAACCCGCTGCCTGGCGGCGGCCGCCTCGGCGCGCTCGCGAGCCAGATTCTCCTCGCGGATGCCCAACAGACGGGCCAGGATGGCGGACACTCCGCTTTCCAGGCGGGTGACGTCTTTCTCCTCCAGGGATAACTCCAGCTCCAAGTCTGCCAGGGTGTGCTCGGCTTGCTGGATCTGCTCCGCGGTGGACTCGTGCAGCCGCCGCAGGTGGTCGGCCCGATGCATTCGGGCGGCCGCGTCGCGCAGCCGCTCGTCAAGCTCTGGCAAGCTGGTCACATTCCAAAGGACGAACGAGACACTCCGAATGTTCCAACCGACCAGGCTGAGCGCCAGCGGACCGGCAAGACCCGTCCACCAATGCCACCTCCATGAGCACGACCTATGGTCTTGAGTTCGACTTCTTCCCCAGGCGTTGGGGAACCTCTCCGCGATCGACGAGCACGAGGATTGCAAGTCCGACCAAGAAGACCATCCCGCTACCGGTTGTCATGCCCTACTTGCAGATCACTACGGGTCGAACCTCAGGATTACTTCGGATGCGCCCAGAGTTTCCCGAACTCGCCAGCCACTACTACCGGGCGAACAAGCTCTGGTCAGGGTCCTACTTCGCCGGGAGCGTCGGCGGCGCACCCTTGTCGATCGTGCACGCGTACATCGAGCAGCAGATCCAGCCCTTCTGAGTCAGGCAGGCACCGGTCCGCCTGACGGCGAATCGGCTCTTCCTGCCCCGCTACGCGGGACGGTCCACTTCATCCCGACTTGAAGGCCGGAGCACTGCGGACGATTTCGGTAGCGGGCCGCGTGTTACGGGGGCATCAAGGGCCGCCACACCGTTCACATCAGCGCGCGCCAAGCCGTCTCGGACGTTCGAAGGCGCTGGTCGCGGCGCTGCTCTTGACGGCGGCGGGCTCCGTGCTCACCGTCTCCACGTCGCTCCCGCTCGTCGTGGCCGGCTTCGCCGTGCTGACCGCCGGATTCTTCGCGGCACACGCCATCGCCAACGCCTGGGTCACCGCCGAGGCGGCCCCGCACGCCCGGGGCCGCGCCGCCGGCGTCTACACCCTCTGCTACTACCTGGGCAGCGGCACGGGCGGCACGGTGGGCAGCATCGTGTACGGGCACGCGGGCTGGACCTGGCTCATCGCGCTGACGTCGGCCTGGCTGCTGCTGGCGATCGCCGCGGTGCTCATACGCCGGCGTTCGCACTCGCCCACTCGGATGAGCGCATACAGCCAGACGACGGAAACCCACCGCCGATGAGGGCCCCTATAGCCACGTGACGGAAACCACCACCGACGAGAGACTACAGCCGCGTGACGGTCACCGTGATCTCCTGGTGGCTCTCCGGCGGCCCCTGGTAGATGCCCTTGAGCGGCGGCACATCCGAATAGTCCCGCCCCCTGGCCACCACCACGTGCGCCTCGCCGACGTACGACCCGTTGGTGGGGTCGAGCGGGAGCCACTCCCCCGCCCAGTACTCCACCCACGCGTGACTCTGCCCCTCCACCGGCTCCCCGATCTCCGCGCTGGGCCGCGGGTGCAGGTAGCCGGAGACGTAGCGGGCGGGCAGCCCGGCCGCGCGCAGCAGCCCGGCGGTCAGGTGCGCCATGTCCTGGCAGACGCCCTGCCCCAGGTCCCACGCCTCCTGCGCGGAGGTGCGCACGCCGGTCGAGCCCGGCATGTACGCCACCCGCGCCGCCACCACCTCGCAGATCGCCTCGGCGGCCTCGTGCGGATCGCGCCCGAGCGCCTGCGCCTTCGCCAGCTCTTCCAGTTCCTCGTTCACGGCCGTCATCGGGGTACGACGGAGCAGCTCGTACATCGAGGGATCCGGCTCCGTCACGACCATCCGGGGCCGGCGCGGACCGGACGTCTCCGCTCTGCTGACCGCCTCGATGGTCAGCGACCGGTGCGGCTCCGTCACGTCGAACGCTGACACCGCCGTCCCCCAGTAGTCCTCGTACGTGTGGACCGCCGTGGCGGGGCTGACGACGACGCGGCTGGACAGGACGTTGTGCGCGGGCGTCATCCGTACCTCGTTGTAGGACGAGTGCGCCTCCCCGCCGTACTCCATCCGCGTCACGTGGGAGACCCTCAAGCGCCAACCCATGCCATCGCCTCCCTGTGCTGGAAGAACCGCGAGGCGATCGCCTCGCCGGCCGCCGCGCACGCCCCCTGGAGGGTGCCGAGCAGCTCGGGCAGCCGGTCGCGCAGCTCGTTCAGGTCGGCGTACTCGAGCCCGGCGCGCACCCGCCCGATCGCCGCCTGCGCCGAGTCGGCCACCCCGGTCCTGGCCGTGCCGGGGGCCAGCGCCCGCAGGCACTTCTCGGCGGTCAGCAGCGAATAGACGACCGAGCGCGGGAACAGCCGGTCGAGCAGCAGGAATTCCAGCACCTCGCCGTCCCTCGCCCCGTGCGTCCTGGTGAACGACTCGTCCGCGCCGCTGGCCTGCAGCAGCAGCCGCCAGTCGCTGTTCAGGTGGACGGCGAGGAGCCGCGTGGTCATGTCCACACGCTCGAGGCTGCGGCCGAGCACGAGGAAGCGCCAGCAGTCGTCCCTGCTCATGGACGTGTCCGCGAGCCCGAAGAACAGCGCGGCCCGCTCTCGTACGAACGACAGGTAAGCGTGCGGCGGCTGCGACTCCAATCTGGCCAGGTGGTGCCAGGTGACGTTCAGGCACTCCCACACCTCGCTGGCCAGCACCTCGCGCACGCCCCTCGCGCTGTCCCTGGCCGAGCGGATGGAGGCGGCGATCGAGGCCGGCTCGTCCAGGTCGTAGGCCAGGCGCCGGATGACGGCGGGCGCGCTGACGGAGGCGACCGGGCTCAGGCCGAGCACCGCGAAGATGAAGCGGCAGGTCTCGGGCTCGTCTAGCATACGGTGCACGGACACGTCGAGGAGCCTGGCGGTGTCGTCGGCGCGCTCGACGTACCTGCCGATCCAGTAGAGGGTCTCGGCGATCCGGCTCAGAAGCGGCCGCGTCACGGCAAAACCTCCCAAGAAGTCACTGCTCGTCCTCCCATGCGGCCGTGCGGCTCGGGCTCCACTGCGCGGCGGGCGGCGCGACGGCGGCGGGGGCGGCGGCGGCCGGGGTCTCGCCCAGCACCCAGGTGTCCTTGGAGCCGCCTCCCCTGCTGGAGTTGACCACCAGCTCCCCTTCCGGCAGCGCCACCCGGGTCAGCCCGCCGGGCAGCAGCCACACGTCCTCGCCGTCGTTCACGGCGAACGGCCGCAGGTCGATGTGGCGCGGCACGGGCCACTCGCCGATCAGGGTGGGCGAGGTGGACAGCAGCACCGGCCGCTGGGCGATCCACCCGCGCGGATCGTCGCGTACGGCCCGCCGCACCGCCGCCAGCTGTTCATCCGTGGCGACGGGCCCGATCACGATGCCCTTGCCGCCGGCCCCGTCCACGGGCTTCAGCACCAGCTCGCCGGCGCGGGCCAGCACGTCGCCGCGCACGTCGGGATCGTCCAGCCGGTACGTCTCCACGTTCGGCAGCAGCGGCGACTCACCCAGGTAGTAGCCGATCAGGTCGGGCACGTATGTGTAGACGAGCTTGTCGTCGGCCACCCCGTTGCCCACGCCGTTGGCGATCGTGACGTTGCCGAGGCGGGCGGCGTTCACCAGCCCGGGGCAGCCGAGCACGGAGTCACCGCGGAAGTGCAACGGGTCGAGGTAGTCGTCGTCGACCCTGCGGTAGACGACGTGCACGGGACGGCGGCCGTACGTGGTGATCATGAAGAGGCGGTTGCCCTCACAGACCAGGTCTCGGCCCTCGACCAGCTCCACCCCCATGAGGCGGGCCAGCAGCGCGTGCTCGAAGTAGGCGGCGTTGTAGACGCCGGGCGTGAGCAGGACCACGGTGGGGTCCGACACCCCGGCGGGGGCGGCGGCGCGTAGCGCGGCCAGCAGCCTGGCCGGGTACTCCTCGACCGGGCGCACGAACTGCTCCGAGAACAGCGTCGGCAGCGTGCGGGTCATGGCCAGCCGGTTCTCCAGCACGTAGCTGACACCGCTGGGCGTGCGGACGTTGTCCTCCAGCACGTGCAGCGCGCCGCGCTCGTCCCGGATCAGGTCGGTGCCGCCGACGTGCACGCGGACACCGTTGGGCGGGCGCCAGCCGTGCGCCTCCCGGTGGTAGTGGGGGCTGGAGTGCAGCAGCCGCCAGGGGACCACGCCGTCGTGGAAGACCTGGCGCCTGTCGTACACGTCATCGAGGAACGCCTCCAGCGCGCGGATCCGCTGGCGGACGCCGCGCGTCACGAGGTCCCATTCGGCGGCGTCGATGACCCGCGGGATCAGGTCGAGCGGGAAGGGCCGCTCGACGCCCGCGTAGTCGAAGGTGACACCCCGGTCGGTGAACATCCTGGCGAGCTGGTCGGCCCTGGACCGCAGCTCGCGCGCCCCGAGCGGCTGAAGGGCCGCGAAGAGCGCCTGGTACTGGGGGCGGGGGACGCCCGCCCGCTCGAACATCTCATCCCATGCTTCGGCCATGACGTACGTGTCGAAGATGTCCGCCATGTCCGAAGATTAGGAAATCTTTGTTTCGTCCGATCGCGGCGCGTGTTACGGGGCGTTAAGGGCTGCCACACCGTTCACATCAGCGCGCGCCAAACCTGGCTCAGCGGGCTCAGCGGCCGGTGCGGATCGAGCGTTCGAGGGAGTCGGTCAGCCACAGGTGCGTCGTGCCCAGCGTGACCGCCTCGCCGCTGACCTCCCCCACGAGCCGCCAGTACCGCCGCATCCGCGGATCCCGGTCGGGCGCCACGTTCGCCAGCAGCTCCCGCCGGAACTCCGGGGTGTCCCCCCTCCCCCGCACCGAGGCGTGCGCCGCCACGAACCGGTCGAGCTCCGGCCCCACCCGCGGCGGGTCGCCCGCCCGCACCAGAGGTCCGACCATGGCGCACGCCTCGGCGATCCCGAACATCAGCTCGTTCTCGTCGGCGATCACCGCCCGTTGGGCGGGGCCGGCGCCAGGGACGTCGGTCATCTCCCGGCGGGCATGGTCTCCACGGGGCGGATCTCGACCGTCGGGCAGGCCGGCCAGCTGCGCACCATGCGCAGCGCCTCGTCCAGGTCCTCGACGTCGATCTCGCAGAATCCGCTGACCACTTCCTTGCCCTCGACGAACGGCCCGTCGGTGATCACCGGCTCGCCCCCGCCGCGCGGGAGCCGTACCGTGGTGGCGGTGTGGGCGGGTTGCAGCTTGCCGCCCATCCGCACCTTGCCCGCGTGGTCGGCGAACCACTTCTCCACCTGCCGTACGGCCTCCGCCCGCTCGTCGCCGGTCATGGCGGCCAGCTCTTTCTCGTACTCCTCGCTGTCCACGAACATCAGCACGTACTTCACGTCGCCCATCTCCTTCGGTCTTTATGAGCAAGACGAACGGCGACCGGCCCGATTCGACAGAAGCCTCAGAGTTCGACGTACGTCTCGGGATCGCCGCCCTGGCGGCCGCCGCCGAGCGAGCTGATCCTGGCCATCTCGTCGTCCGGCAGGCTGAAGTCGAACACCTCGAGGTTCTGCCGCATGCGCTCGGGGTCGGCCGACTTGGGGATCGGCACGGCGCCGAGCTGCAGGTGCCAGCGGAGCACCACCTGGGCGGGGGTACGGCCGTGCGCGGCGGCGATCTCGGCCACCGCGGGCTCGTCGAACAGCTTGGGGCCGCGGCCGAGCGGGGTCCACGACTCGGTCACGATGCCGTGCTCGGCATGCCAGGCCCGCAGCTCGCGCTGGGCGAAGCCGGGGTGCAGCTCGACCTGGTTGACGGCCGGCCATACGCCGGTCTCCTCCACCAGGCGTGAGATCTGCTCCGGCGTGAAGTTGGAGACGCCGATGGAGCGGGCCAGGCCCTGCTCCTGCAGGTGGACGAAGGCGCGCCAGGTGTCGGCGTAGAGCCCGCGGCCCGGCAGCGGCCAGTGGATGAGGTAGAGGTCCACGTAGTCGAGCCCGAGCCTGGCCCTGCTCTCCTCGAACCCGCGCAGGGCCGCGTCGTATCCGTGCTGGGAGCCGCGCAGCTTGGTGGTGACGAACAGCTCCTCGCGGGCCACGTCCGCGTCGGCGACCGCGGCGCCCACGCCGGCCTCGTTGCCGTAGCTGGCGGCGGTGTCGATGAGCCGGTAGCCCAGCGGGATGGCTTGCGTCGCCGCCTGGCGGGCCTGCTCGTCGTCCATGGGCCAGGTGCCCAGGCCGAGCCGCGGCATCTGTCGTCCGTCGCAAAGCTTGATGGTCATGGGTGTGGTCCTCCCCCGGCGCCGCGCTTTGTCACCTTTCGGCCGCGACGCGCCTCATAACTAGGGGACCGGTGATTTGCCGGGACCGCCGCCTCCGTTCAGCATCGGAGGTGCCAGCCAACACCCCATGGAGGCAACAGTGTTAAGAGTGATCGGCGCGGGATTCCCGCGTACCGGCACCAGTTCGATGAAGGCGGCACTGGAACGACTCGGGTTCGGGCCGTGCCACCACATGTTCGACATCCTCACCAACCCCGACCGCGTCGAGAGGTGGCTGCCCCTGGCCACCGGCGAGCGGGTGGACTGGGAGCACGTCTTCGACGGCTTCCGCTCCACGCAGGACTGGCCGGCGTCCTTCTTCTGGCGGGAGCAGGCGGAGGCGTACCCGGAGGCGAAGGTCGTCCTGACCGTACGCGACCCGCACGACTGGTACGTGAGCATGCAGACGCTCGCCGCCAACGGCCCGGGGCGGCAGATCCCACAGGACGTGCCCGAGGCGGCGGCGGCCGTGTTCGCCGGGATGGCGCGGCTCGGCCCGGTGCTGGAGCTGATCTCCCGGTCCGTGTTCGACGGCAAGGGGAGCTTCAGGGAGGGGCTGCCCGACGAGGAGGTGGCGCTGGCGGCGTTCGAGCGGCACGTGGCCACGGTCAAGGAGAGCCTGCCCGCGGAGCGGCTGCTGGTCTTCGACGTGCGTGAAGGGTGGGAGCCGCTCTGCCGGTTCCTGGGTGTGGACGTCCCGGCAGGGGAGCCGTTCCCGCACCTGAACGACGCGAAGGCGATGCGGCAGACGATGGACAGGCTGATCGCCGAGGGCACCATCGACTCGCCGTTCTCCCGGCGCGAGTGAGGATGCCGCACCGCGCGGCCGGTCAGGTGTCCAGGTAGCGGAGGATCGCCAGGACACGGCGGCTGTAGTCGGGGTCGCGGGGCAGGCCGAGCTTTTCCGCGATGGCGTTGACGTGCTTCTCGACCGTGCTGAGGGAGACGTGCAGGCGTTCGGCGATGGCCGCGTTCACGAAGCCCTGGGCGAGGTGGCGCAGCACCTCGCCCTCGCGCGGGCTCAGCCTGCTCAGCGGATCGGTGTGGGTGGTGCGGGCCAGCAGTTGCCGCACCACCTCGGGATCGAACGCGGTGCCGCCCGCGCGTACGCGTTCGAGCGAGTCGAGGAAGTCGGCCACCTCCGAGACCCTGTCCTTGAGCAGGTAGCCGAGGCCCCGCGTGGAGCCGGCCAGGAGCCTGGCCGCGTAGTGCTGCTCGACGTACTGGGACAGGACGAGCACGCCTACGCCGGGATGGCGTTCGCGGATCTCCAGGGCCGCCCGGAGACCCTCGTCCTTGTGGCCGGGCGGCATGCGTACGTCGATCACGGCCACCTCGGGGCGGTGGCGCTCGACGGCGGCGAGCAGCGCGGGAGCGTCGCCGACGGCCTCGACGACCTCGTGGCCCGCGTCGTCGAGCAGGCGAGTGAGCCCTTCACGCAGCAGCACGGAGTCGTCGGCCAGGATCACCCGCACGGGCCCGCCTCCGCCCCGGACCCGCCGGGCCGTGGCTCCGCCACCGCGGACGCCACCTTTGGGGAGCCGGTGGGCTGGACCTTCGGGAGCATGGCGGAGATCTTGGTGGGGCCGCCCGGCGGACTGTGGACGGTGAACTCCCCGTCGAGCGCCAGGACGCGCCGGGCCAGCCCCGACAGCCCACCGCCCGAGGGGTCGGCACCGCCCTTGCCGTCGTCTGAGATCGCCACGCTCACCGCCCACTCGTCCTCCGTCAACACGACCAGGATGTCACGCGCCCCGGCGTGCTTGACCGCGTTGGTGATGGCCTCGCGGGCGACGAAGTAGAGCGCGGTCTCGACCTCGGACACGGGCCGCTCGGCCAGCCCGTGGTGCACGGTCACCGGCACGCTCGACCGTTCCGCGACGCCCGCGAGCGCGGCGCGCAGCCCCAGTTCGTCGAGCGCGGTCGGGTAGATGCGCCAGGCCACGCTGCGCAGCTCGTCGAGGAGCTGGCGCGACTCGGTGTACGCCTGGACGACCAGCTCGGCGGTCCGCTCCGGATCAGGGCTGTGCCGGGCGCGGCCGAGCAGCATGGCGAGCGCGACACCGCGCTGCTGCACGCCGTCGTGGAGGTCGCGTTCGATCCTGCGCCGCTCGTCGTCGACGGCTTTG
>NZ_JBFAMX010000412.1:0-9177 GCF_040659615.1 Nonomuraea sp. NPDC049784 | reverse complement strand
GTTCGCAGCCCCGAGGCCGCAATCGCTGAACCGTTCATGGCATCCACCCTCGCCGACCGCTCTGATACCGGGCTGTCGCCGTCCTGACGCCGCCGCTGACATACGGCGGGAAGTCCCGGCGAACTCGCCCCCCACAACGCGGCGAGCGCCTGGCCGATCTCGTCGTCAGCCACCTCCGCCGGCAACCGGTCGCGGGCCAGCCGGTCGATGACGCGGTCGATCGCCGAGGCGTAGGCACGGTGGGTGTTGGGGCTGGCCGTCCGCGGGGTGGCCAGGAAGGTGTCGACGGCTGAGGCGAGGCTGACGTGCCCGCCGCGCAACGCGGTGATCTTCGGCGCGGCGCTCATGCCGGCCGCCAGGTGCGAACGGCGTCCGGCGCGATGTACCGGATAACGTGCCGGAGTCGCGCAGCGGCCGCGCGAGGCGACCGCCTGCACGGCGCGCCTTCATGACCTCGAGGTTCGGGCGTACTTCCGGCATTGTCTGAGCCGTATACCGGGTTGCTGCCGCCGAGCTCCTTTGGGTGAGCGGAACCTAACGTGGCACTTTCCTACGGCATACGGCTATCGCCGCCCCGAGGGCGAGGGCGGCATATCCGCAGGTCACGGTCAAACCCACCCATGGCGGGAGCGGGTAATAGCCCCCGAGCAGTGACAGGTCCACGTCCACATGTGCGAACGTGGGGACGCTCTGCGTGATCGCGAACCCGGCGGCAGGGGTGATCATCAGCAGCCATGGCGCCCAACCTGCGGTCGCCAGCAGGTAGGGCACGACGACCAGTGCGATGGCCAGCCCGATGGCGACGACGGCCCGCTTGACCAACGCGGCGAGGCCCAGAGCCAGTACGGCGGCGGCCGCCGTCAGCGCCGCGTAGCCGACGATCACCCGCAGCTCGGTACCCAGGGTGATCGGCTGAATCGGGTTCTGATTGGCACGCAACATCGCCAGGCCGACGGGGACCACGACCCCCGAGGTCACCAGCCCCGCCACGAACGCAGCCGCGCCGACCACCACAGCCTTGGCCGCCAGCAGCCGCGCTGGATGCGGCTCGGCCGGCAGACCGGTCCCGATCAGCCCCCTCCGGTGTTCCGCCGTGAAGAACGTGACCGCCGCCATGAGCACCAAGATCAGCCCCACCGCCCCGCCGATCAGCATGAGGTCAGCGCGCACACCGCCCTCCACCGTGGCGGGCCCGATGTCACCGCCCCCGGTCACGATGAGTTTGTCGCCGGACTCGACCACCCCGCCCGGGTGATGCGGGGTCTTGCCGTCGGACTCCATGGAGACGCCGACGTCGTCGTGCCGCCACGAACCGTTCGCGCCCTGCAGCGTGATCTGGTCGAAGGTGGCGGTGGCCTGGGCGAAGGCTTCCGCCATGTCCCACAACGCGCCTGGTGAGGTGGCGAACAGCCCGATCTCGACCGTCTCCGGCAGGCCGGTGAGCTTGACCGTGCTGACCTCGGTCCACGTCTTGCCGTCGTCTGACTCGTAGCCGGTGATGGTGTCGCCCGACCTGGTCAGCCGCAGCCACTGCGGGCCATTGTGAGGACCGCCGGGCACGTCGTGGGTGAAGTTGTGCTGCATCCGCACGCCGTGATCTCCGGTGAGCATGACGGCGGCGTACGGCGTGCCTTGCTTGAGGCTCTGCCTGACCAGGAGCCCGGCCTTCGCCCACGGCACCACCCCCTCCTTGACGTTGCGCACTCCGGGTACGACGTCCGGCAGCCGCATCTGCCCGGTCATGCCCGACACGCGGGCGGTGATGCTGCCGTTCCCCTTGAGCGGCTGGTGCACGAAGTAGTACTTGTCCTTCACCGCCGTGCCATCGGGTCCCACCAAAGGCGCGGGGCAGGGGCCCTCGCCCTTCCCGGTCACGCAGGTGCTGCGGGCACCCCCGGCGACCAGCAGTCCGAGCGACACGGTGACCAGCACGGAGGCCGCCATGGCGAGCACCCAGCCGCGCACGGAGCGGAACTTGGTCCACTCCGCGTGCAGCAACTGAGGGAAACGGTCCCGCCCGGCCCGCGGGCTGGATCGGTGAGGCGTGAATGAACTCATGCCGACGGTTGTACGCGGCACCCGGTTCCAGCCGGGTCGCAGCCGCTGCGACCCGGCTGGAACCGGGGATCTGGCATCGTTGAACCATGGCACCTCGACCCGGCGGACGGTTCGGCCGCCCCGTCCACACGACGACCGGCGGTGAGTGGCGGTGAGGGTCCTCGTCGTCGAGGACTTCGAGGTCCTCGCCCGCTCCATCGGAACCGGGCTGCGCCGCGAGGGCATGGCCGTCGACGTCGTCCTGGATGGAACCGCCGCCCTCGACCGCCTGGCCGCCACCCGCTACGACGTGGTGATCCTCGACCGTGACCTGCCCGGCGTCCACGGGGACGAGATCTGCCGGCGGCTGGCCCATGGCCGCTGTGAGACGCGCGTGCTGATGCTCACCGCCTCCGGCACGATCGAGGACCGCGTCCACGGGCTCAGCCTCGGCGCCGACGACTACCTGGCCAAGCCCTTCGCGTTCGCCGAACTGGTCGCCCGCGTCCGTGCCCTGGCCCGCCGCGCCACCCCGCCGCTACCGCCCACCCTGGCATGCGGGGACATCACTCTCGATCCAGCCCGCCGCACCGCGTTCCGGGCCGGCCGGCGCCTTGAGTTGAGCCCCAGGGAGTTTGCTCTGCTCGAATGCCTGCTCGCCGTACCTGGCCTGGTCATCTCCGCGGAGGAACTGCTCGAACGCGTCTGGGACGAGGCCGCCGACCCCTTCAGCAGCGCCGTCAAGCACACCATGCACCGGTTACGGGCCAAGCTCGGCGACCCGCCCGTGATCGAGACCATCCGCGAAGGCGGCTACCGCATCGGACCGTCATGACCTCCCGAAAGTTCGCCAGAAGGTCCTTGCAGACGCGGCTCGCGCTCGCCTACGCGGCGGGCATCTACGCCGCCGGGGTCCTGGTGGTCGTCTTCGTCGCCGTCCCGCTCGCCAGCGTCCAGGCGGCCACCCCCAAGGACCAACCCTCATCGAGCGCGATCACCGACACCGGGCCTGGGATCAGCCTGCCCCAACTCCTCACGGGATCCGCCGTCGCCCTGGTCCTTCTGATCCCCGTCGCCCTGGCTCTCGGCTGGTTCGTCGCCGGCCGGTTCCTGCAGCCGCTGCGCGCCATCACCGCCACCGCCAAAATCATCTCAGCCGGAGACCTCCACCGGCGCCTCGACCTCGGCGAGCCCACGGACGAGCTGACCGAGCTCGGCCACACCCTCGACGACCTGTTCGCCCGCCTTGAGGCCTCCTTCGACGCCCAACGCCACTTCGTCGCCAACGCCTCCCACGAGTTGCGCACCCCTCTGGCCGGGCTGCGTACCCTGCTTGAAGTCGCCCTCGCCGACCCCGATGCCGACGCCGGCACCCTGCGCTCGGTCTGCCAGGAGGCCCTCGCTCTGGGCGGACACCAGGAGCGGCTCGTCCAAGCACTGCTCGCTCTGGCCACGAGCGAGCGCGGCGTCGCCCGCTGGGACACTCTGGACCTCGCCCACGTCGTCGAAGGAGTGCTCGCCTCCCGCCGCGACCAAGCAACGCAGACAGGCATTGACCTCGCCGAACACCTGACGCCCGCAGTGACGGCCGGGGACCCGAGACTGGTCGAAAGCCTCGTCGCCAACCTCATCGACAATGCCATCCGCCACAACCACGCAGACGGGCACGTAAAGATCACCACGCAGACCTCCGGCACGCAGGTGGCCCTTACAGTCACCAACAGTGGGCCAGTCATCCCCGGCAACCAGATCCAGCGCCTCTTTCAACCCTTCCAGAAACTGGCGCCCGAACGTCACGGCCGCCGCGACGGCTACGGCCTCGGCCTCGCCATCGTCAATGCCGTCACCCAAGCTCACCACGCCACCCTCACCACCAGCGCACGCCCGGAAGGCGGCCTGTCCATCACCGTGCAGTTCGCGCACGGATCTCATACGAACGATCCCTGACGTCAGGGGACGACGGCGCGAGGGCGGCGCTGCCACCCGCATCGGAGCGCTAGATCGCGGTAACGCAGCGCGTGCTGGCTCACTGTCGCCACTGGCCGATTTCACCTGCGGAGCAGCGTTCAAGACTATGACCGGGTTCGATGAGGTCTTTCGGGCCGAAGGCGTCCGGGCCGCTACTCCATCTCTTCCTCTGCACCGGCCGAAGGCCTGCGGCATCTCGGCGAGATCCCCGACATCCCCGCTCTCCCCGACGGCGGCGTGGAGGAGGAGGGGGTGTAGATCCCAGGGATCCGGCGAATCGTTCGCCGTGCCCGGCCTGGCTGCGCGATCCTGTCCTTTTGGCCGATCTTTCGAAGGATGCGCGGATGGCTGAGAAGATGCACCCGGCGTGGGACGAGGTCGTCGACGACCGGGACGAGGAGGAGGGCGGAATCGTCATCGTCGAAGAACGCGACGGTCCACCGCGGCGCCGGTGGGTGCGCTACGTCATGCCGGTGATGGTGGAGGCCGATCCCGACACCGACCAGATCACCCTTGTGGTGACGCTGCCGGAGGAGGTCCGCGACGACCGCGACGACATGGGCAACTTCTGCGTCTACGACGAGACGTTCGTCCGGCGCCGCATGGACTACTACCCCGTCGACCAGCCCGAGCTGCACGCCTGGAACGTCGCCCAGCCACGGTGGAGCTCCCGCTTCCGCGTCGGAGGCCCGGACAACTGGCCCGAGCTCAGCCGGTGGGAGGAAGGGTTCGACCTCACCGAGGCCGACGACGTCTACGCCGAGGTCAACCCCTACGCCGATCCCCGGTGACGGTCCGTCCTTGGTCCGAGAGCTCACCGGCGGGCCTGACCTGGCCCCGTCCGGACGGCCCGTTGCCCGGGCGTACGGTGGAGGTATGGCGGCTTCTCGCCGGTGTCGGCAGTGCTGGCGGCCGTTGCGTGTCACGGCCAGAGCCGACGCTATCTTCCCTGTCAAGTACTTGTGTTCAGCTTGGGGCGTTGAAGTAGGACCACGTTGTCAGGGTTGCTCTCGGTCTCCTGAGGGTCTCTTCCACGGGCGAGAACGGCGCTCGCGAGGGTGAGTTGAGTGACCTGGTTTCGCAGGTTTTCGATTTCGGTTCTCTGCTCGACAACTGTCTTCTTGAGTTTCGCGACCTCCTCCTGGAGACGCTTTTCCGTTTCGGGAATCTGCTTGGTTTCGGTGCGGACGCGGTCGTAGAACTCGTTTTTCAGGTCTGCGTGACGCTTTTGCAGCGCCATGCGGTGAACGCCTGCCTCGGCCGCGAGGGAGACGATGGTCTTCGGATCTTGCAGGCCTCGCTCGCCATGGTGAATGTCCTCATGCTGCAAGACGTGCTCGCCGATCCCGAGTGGGCCGCCCTGCTGACCCGCGGTCGACCGGCGCGGTCTGACCCCGCTGTTCTGGCTGCACGTCCGCCCGTATGGCGAGGTACGCCTGGACCTGAACACCCGACTGACTATCGGCAGCCTCGGCTCGCTCGGAGGAGCGGGACGAGCCGTAATGCACAGCATGGCCGAGATGGCAGGGAGTGCCTATAGGATCTTCTTCAGATCGACGGCGATTCGCTCGGCGCTCAGTTCGTAGCTCACCAGTCTGCCGTTAGTGGCGAGCCAGAAAATGGCCAGCGTGCCAGCCGGGCCGTCGTAGTCTACTTGTCGAATGCGGAGTCATCATGGGGGCGGTGTGACCTGGCGGGCGATGCGCTGGTACGGGGAGCGCGAGTTTCCTCGACGCGCTGTGCACTCCGGCTGGATACGGCGACGACGGGCCGCGCCGGATCCGCGGCAGCACCGGCGGTTGCTCGACGCCGGCTCCACGCTCGTTGATCTTGCCATGTTCGCGTCCCTGCTCGACCAGCGGGTGCCGGACCGGCCCGGCGGGCGGCCGGTGCCGAGTCGCTGCGCGATGACGCTATGCGTCACCCGCGTGCACCTCGCCGACCGCCTCATCGGGGACGTTACCGCGATCCGCGACCGCCTTGTCGCGCTCGTTGACGACTCGAAAGCGCCCGCATGACCGCGGACCGGCGGGTCCGGCGGACGCGATCGCTGCTGCGCCAGGCGGCCATCGAGGTCATCCGTGAGAAGGGCTTTCGCGCAGCCCGGGTACGCGACATCACCGAGCGCGCAGACGTCAACCGAGCCACCTTCTACGCGCACTACGCCGACAAGTACGCGTTCGCCGAGGCGATGGTGCGCGATGAGATCCGGCACCGGTTCGCCACCCGGCTCCCGGCTGCGCCGACGCCGGTCGCCGACCTCGTCCACGCCCTGGCGGTGCTGCTGTGGGAGGATTCCAGCCGGGCGGACGGCTGCCGGCGGAACATCGACGTTCTGCGCCCGCTGATCCAGCGCGCGGTGCGCACCGAGGTGTCTCGCTTGCTCGTCGAACGGTGCGCGTACGAGTCGGCCGTGACGGCGCACATCGTCGGCTCGACGATCGTTGGCGCGGTTTGCTGGTGGCGGGAGAGCGGGTTGCCGGACACCCCACCCGACCAGGTGGCCGACGAGGTGACCCGAGCGGTGTTGTACGGGCCAAGGCCGACGTCATAGTGACCCGGGTACTTCTGCGGTCATGAGCTGCTCGCCGTTCGGCAGCATGCCCGCCTGCGTGCGGCGTACAGGATGCCGCTGAACGCCGCCACCTCGCAGTTCCGTGCGCACCATGCCCGTCCACCAGCGGGCTCACCATCGAAGCTCCTCCCCGACCGGTGGTCGGCCCGCCCGCGGGCCGTCGAGGAACAGCGCCGCAGCCTGGCTGTGCAGCTGGAATGGAAAGTCATTGACGACCCGCTGCTTCCACGGTCGGCTGACGATGGCGTGCGTCATCCGGCGCGCGCCACGCGGACGTCGCATGATCATGTCAGCGAGCTCCCACGCCCGGTCCACCAGGCGCTCGCGCGGCACGATCTCCGACACCATGCCGTACTCGAGTGCCTGCCGCGCATCCACCGCCTGGCCGGTGTAGATGTGGTACGCGGCTCGCTTGGTGCCCATCAGTTCCTGGAACGTGAGGCTTTGCCCGTCACCGGGCGCGGTCGACACCAGGAAATGCGGGTCGAAGAAGCGTGCGTCCTCGGTGCAGATCGTGATGTCACAGGCGAGCGCGATCTCGGTGTGCGGTCCGGGCCCGTTGACCGCGGCGATCGTCGGGACGTCGACGCCGAAGACGAAGTTCTGCAACAGCTTCGCCGCGTCCTCGTACATCTTGGCAATGTCGTCAACCGTCCGATCGAAATGCCCGTCGGCGCTGCGCCGCGCGTCCAGCCAGTGGTCGCCGGTACCCGTGAGGATGAGCACCTCGTTCTCCGGGTCGTTACCGACCTCCAGCCATGCCTGCCCCCAGGCGTTGTGACCGGCAAACGTCTGGACGTACGAGTCGCCGTCGGTGTGCATGCGGAGCTCAAGGATGCCGTCGCGGCGGCGCATCACGAAGAAGTCGCGGTACTTCTCCGCGTACTCGGCGAAGTCGGGGCGGCTGACAAGCCCCGCCCATCTGGCTGTGTTCAACTGATCGGTCATGCGATCATGCTCCTCGCGTGCCACAGCCGGCTCAATCCTCAAAAACCAGCCCGTGATGGATACCCGACAAACCACAGAAAACGTCGGATTCGGGCCGAGCGGCTTCGCCATCACGCCTCCTTCTCCGCGTTATACCGAGAGCCGCCTCGCGCGGCCTTCAGCACCGACATCTCCCGATTGACGGTGTCGGCGTCGACGTGGCCCCCACTCGGATCCATGTCATCAGTCGCAGAGCGCGAGGTTGGTCATCTCGGTGTCGAATAACGTTCGTTATCTTGAGCCGCCCGAAGGGCGTCCTCGACGTTGAGCAAGCCCTGGTGAGGCCTCGAATTCTGCCTGGTGGATGTGGTTACTGGGTGGCGATCTCCGAGCGCAAGTCCGGCGCGATCAAGCTGACGAAGCTCGGCCCGGGACGTGGAGTTGTGGGGCGAGGGGACCACCACCGTCGCCACCGACTCCACGCACGTGCGCGCCTACGACCAGAACATCTTCACCGAGTGGCATTCGCGGTACGGAGGTCGCGGCATCCTCATCTACTGGCACATCGAGCGTGGGTCCATGGTCGTGCACTCCCAGACGTTGCGTGCCTCGGTCTCGGAGGTGCACGCGATGATCGAGGGCGCGGTACGGCACGGCACCACGATGAAGGTCGAGGGCAACTATGTGGACTCCCACGGCCAGACGGAAATCGGGTTCGGCGTGTCCAGGCTCTTGGGGTTTGACCTGCTGCCGCGCATCAATCGGATCAACAAGGTCAAGCTGTACCGGGTCGAGAGCGGCGAGAGCGACCTGTATTCGCGGCTGGCGCCGGCGATGACCCGGCCGATCCGCTGGGACCTGATCGAGCAGAACTACGACCAGATGATCAAGTACGCGACCGCGATCAAGCAGGGCACTGCCTCCACCGAGGCGATTCTGCGCCGGTTCACCGAGTCCGCCACCCATCCGACCTACCAGGCCATGCTGGAGGTGGGCCGGGCGCAGAAGACCATCTTTGTCGCCCGCTACCTCCGTCTTCGGGAACTGCAGCGGGAGATCCAGGAAGGGCTCAACGTGGTGGAGTCCTCCAACGGAGCGAACTCGGTGATCTTCTACGGCAAGGGCGGCGACATCGCCACCAACCGGCGTGAGGAGCTGGAGATGAGCGTGTTGTGTCTGCGTATCCTGCAGGCAGCGCTCGTGTACATCAACACGCTGATGCTCCAGGACGTCCCCGCCGATGCGGAGTGGGCCGAGCTGCTCAAGCCCGCCGACCGGCGCGGGCTGACGCCGCTGTTCTGGCAGCACGTCCAGCCCTACGGCGAGGTACTGCTGGACGTGGCCAAGCGTCTGCCGCTGGGCGGCGGCGAGGGTGCTGCCCAGCGGCGCCAACCGGAGTAGCCCAGATCCTGTGGCTCTTTCGACACGGGCGGGGCCGGGTGGGACCTGCGCGGCGCTCGCGCGGTTCGCCGTGCCGTTCCCGATCGTGGTCGCCGCCGCGGCGCTCCTCGGCTGGCTGGTGCACCGGCTGGCCCCGCACGTCTTCAAGCGCGGCAACGGACACGACGGCGATGGCGGGCCGGCGCCGTCGATCCCGGACGACGCCCTTGGTGACTGAACTGCGCCGATCGAAACCCCCGCCGGACCGCGCAGCCCAGCCTGTGCGGTCC